>MENE01000126.1:3434-7635 GCA_001769005.1 Bacteroidetes bacterium GWA2_31_9b
TTTCGTAATACTTTGTATTTTATCAATTCCTGTTTTTTCACAAAATCAATATTCAACTACCAATAAAAAAGCAATCAAATTTTTCGAAGAAGCATTGGTTGCACTAAATCAATTCGATTTTGTAAAAGGTACCGATTTGTTGCAAAAAGCAATTAAATCGGATGATAAATTTATAGAACCATATATTGTTTTAGCCGAAGTGAATACTGATAATGGATTAATTAAAGATGCAATAAAATATTATAAAAAAGCGATTGATATTGATCCTGAATTTTTTCCTGCAATTTATTTATCGCTTGCAAAATTGGAGATGAAACAAAGTGACTTTGAGATTGCAAAAGAACATATTGAAAAATTTTTGTTATTTAAAAATCTACGATCTGAGATTCAATCTGAAGCAAATAAGTTAATTGAAGTATGCAATTTTGCTGTAAATGCAATAAAAAATCCAGTACCCTTTAATCCGATTAATTTGGGTGATTCAGTGAATTCGAAGTACAGTGAATATTGGCCATCTGTAACTGCTGACGGAAACACATTGGTTATTACCAGAATGCTTCCTGTAAAAGACCAAAATAATAATATAGTTACAGATGCGAATACACCTGAAGAATTAATAATTAAAAACCCAACATCTGC
Source organism: Bacteroidetes bacterium GWA2_31_9b (assembly GCA_001769005.1). GTDB lineage: Bacteria > Bacteroidota > Bacteroidia > Bacteroidales > UBA12077 > UBA12077. The sequence continues at coordinate 4,074 of MENE01000126.1, forward strand.
TATTAAAATGTTTGAGATGTTTCAGGAAGATTTTTATGTATCGTATAAAGTAGATAATTATTGGAAAAAGGCGTTAAATATAGGCAACCCAATAAACACAAACCAAAGTGAAGGTGCTCAAACATTATCAACCGATGGATTTATTATGTATTTTACTGCATGTAACAGACCCAACGGAAAAGGAAGATGCGATATTTACAAATCCGAATTGAATGGTAAATATTGGGAAGAACCAATAAATATAGATGCTCCGGTTAATACTCCTTCTTGGGAGTCTCAGCCATCAATATCTCCAGACGGAAAAACGCTCTATTTTATATCCGATCGTGCAAATGGATATGGAGGAAAAGATATTTGGATGAGTGACTTGTTACCCAATGGTAAATGGAGCATTCCCCGAAACTTGGGTGATAAAATTAACACTTCTGGTGATGAACAGTCACCATTTATACATGCCGATAACCGTACTTTTTACTTTGCATCAAATGGGAGAATTGGTATGGGTGGAATGGATTTATATAAAACAACACGAAACAAGGATGGTGCTTGGACTGATCCAATGAATCTAGGGTATCCAATTAACACTGCTTTTGATGAAATTGGGCTTATTGTTTCAGCAAATGGTGATAAAGCATATTTTGCATCTGATCGTTTTGCAGATCGTGGACGCGATATTTTTGAGTTCGAATTATATGCCGATGCAAGGCCAAATCCGGTTTCCTACTTAAAGGGAATAGTTTATGACTCAGAATCATTTAAAAAATTAAAAGCTCATTTTGAACTTATTGATTTGGATACAAGAAAAATAATAATGCAGGCTGAATCGGATAAAATATCAGGTGAATTTTTAATTTGTATTCCTACAAATAGTAATTATGCTTTAAATGTATCAAAGGAAGGATATTTATTTTTCTCTGATAATTTTTCATTAAAAGGTATTTTTGAAATTACTCACCCTTTTATAAAAGATGTTGCTTTAAATCCTATAAAACCTGGGCAGAAAATTATTCTACGAAACATTTTTTATGCAACAGATTCGTATGAACTTGAAGACCGATCGATGGTTGAATTATCAAAATTAATCGATTTTCTAAACAATAATCCAAAGCTAAAAGTTGAAATTTCTGGTCACACCGATAATTCGGGAACGAAGGAATACAATGCACATCTTTCTGAAAAAAGAGCGATGTCAGTGGTCAATTATCTTATTAAAAATAATATTGCTTCTGAAAGATTAAGTTATAAGGGTTATGGCGAAACACAACCGATTGATTCAAATGTTACAGAATTAGGGAAAGCCAACAATAGAAGAACCGAAATTAAAATATTAAATTAAATATTCATTTTAATATTTTACTATTTTAAACTTTGAAGAGTTAGAAGTATTTTCTAACTTTATAAATAATGATAAATTTATACTTAAAACTAAAAATATGATTCCTTTAATAATCAATTCAAACGAAGATACTCCTACAATATATTTAGATAACAGATCAGGAAAGATGGAATTTTCAGGAAGTTCTATGCCTGAAAATGCAGCTAGATTTTACAAACCTGTGATAGATTGGTTAACCAGATATATAAATGAACCAAACGAAACAACTGAATTTGTTTTTCGAATGAACATATTAAATACTGCATCATCAAAAATTTTCTATGATATTTTTAAGAAAATTAATGATCTTGGAGAAGATTGTAAAAACAAAGTTAGGGTTTTATGGTATTATAGCTATTTAGACGATGAAATTAGAGAACTTGGTCATGATTATAAAAACTCTGTAAATGTTCTGTTTGAATTGGTTTTAATAGATAAAGAATAACATCTTTTTAATCTTCTTCTATCAATTTTTTAATACGCTCAATCTGCATTTGTTTATTTACTTCACGTAAGTGTTGAGCAGTTTTAGTAAAAAATTGGTGAACAGATAAAAACTTAACTTGTATTTTATTCCAGTCATTTAAAGTACCAATTTTATTCTGCTCTTTTAATTCTTTGTAAAGAGTGTTCGATACAGGAATAAAATCACTTCTACCTAAATAATCCAAATCGGAATCACACATTATACTTTCAAGAATATTCTCTGGCTTGGGTGGAAGTCTGGTTGCCATTATCAGTTTACAAATATTTTCAATTTGTTCAGGTGTATATTTATAATTAGGTAAAAATTCACGTGCAATTTGTGTTCCACTGTACTCGTGCTCATCATATCCAATGATATGCCCGGCATCATGAAATAAAGCTGCAGTTTTTAATAATAGAATAGATTCATCATCTACACCTTCACCATATCCAATTAATTCTGCTTGGTTTATAACATCAATTGTGTGTTTAAAATTATGATAATATAGATGTGTTGGAAGTTCTTTTTCAAGTTTATCAAGAATAATTTCCTGTAAATCAGTAAACTGACGAAGCAGGTATTTATTCATGAAAATATTATTTGGAGTTTTTCCTATTTTTCTATCTAAAGAATATGCCGGTTTAATTCTTTTGAGAAAATACATTTCCATATCACCCTTATACTTAACAGGGATTTTACCATTGTAGTCGCATGTAAAATATTGTTTAACAAGCTCATAAGTCATGATTGAAATGTTAATCTGACCTTCTTCGCTTGCAGAAGCCATTCTTGTTGCAATATTTACTGTATCTCCTTTTAATTCATACGAAATTTTTTTTCTGCCAGTAAATGTTGCAGTAACAGGTCCTGTATGAATACCCATTTTTAAATCCCAGAAATTTTTATTTTGATTCTCGTATTCTTCTTTTAAGTTATTTAAATAATCTTGCATTTCTAAAGCTGCAAGAACAACATCTACAGGGTTAGTAATATTTTTTTCTGGTACACCACCGGCACACATATATGCATCTCCAATTGTTTTAATTTTTTCAATTTTAAATTTTTTAACAATAGAATTGAAATGGAAAAATATTTGATCTAGTTCATCAATGATTTCTGAAGATTTTGATTGCTCAGATATTTTTTTTAATCCTTGTATATCAGCATACAATACCGTTGCCATTTCAAAACGCTGTGTTCGCGTTTTTTGACCTTCAATTTCTTTTGGAATTAAATCGGGTGGGAGCGATGAAAGTATATTTTCAAATCGATCTGCTTTTTGACTAAGCTGTTGATAATTATCAGTTAATTCTTTTAACTGATTCGATAAATTAGTATTTTCCCTTATTAAATCAGCTATTCGAAATACAAGCTTTTGTTCTTGATCTTTATCCATTTCAATTTGTTGAATATTTTTCTTTAAAAAAATATGTGCTTTTGTAAATTTATTCAATTTACTAGAATTATCAATTCCTTTTTATTTTTTTTTGAAAGAAAAGATTTTAAATCACTATTTATACATATTTTTCTCAATAAGGTTTTATAAAAACTAAATTGATTTGATTTATTAAACGAATTAGTTTATTAACTATCAATTTTAATTGATAAATGAAAAATAAAAATAGGCATCAAAAGTACTGATGCCTAAAGAATTATAAAAATTTATTAATTCAATCTATTTCTGAATTTTAATTACTTTTTTTGATTTTGATCCCTCTATT
>MENE01000126.1:7749-7978 GCA_001769005.1 Bacteroidetes bacterium GWA2_31_9b
GAATAATTAATTTCAGATTGAATATTATTTGTTGATTCAATTATAGGGACATTCATGTTTACAGGAATAATGTATGTATCATTATCTTCTTCAGTAATTATTAAATTAGTCGAATAATTTCCTGTTGCAAGAGAATTGTTTGATAATGTAACCAAAATGGTATCAGTTAATGCAACATCAATTGTTCCATTCGATTTATTTATACTTATCCAAGAATTAACTGTTGCAT
>MENE01000126.1:8203-10076 GCA_001769005.1 Bacteroidetes bacterium GWA2_31_9b
TCTATAAAAACTAATATTTCCTGAATGAGCAAGATCAAGTTCTACTGATAAAACTGTAGAGTTGCTATTACTAATAACACCCGATTTTGCTGAATAAACACCTTCAAATTTTGTTGAATTATCTATTATCCAATTTGAATTACCCGAATGTTGCCAGTTTATTTTTGTAAAATCAGCAGTTTCAAAATCCTCAATAAATGGTGGATAAAGAACAAAATTGTAAATAAGATTGTCAGAAAATAATTCAATGGTATCAATTAAAGTTGAATAATTAGGTTTTGATATTTCAATAATATATTCTCCTTCGGTAACATTATTAAAAATGTAATTTCCTGAAATATCAGTATAAACAGGAGCAAGTGGTAAATTTTGTAGAGTAATTTTTGCATTTTCTATTGGCGTATTTGTTGAAATGCCATCGGTAATATTTCCGGTAAAAGTATATGTTTCGGCAGTTTCAAGAACAAAATCAGCATTTACAGATGAATTTGAACTAAATGTGATATTATTTATAGTTTTTGTTATATAACCATATGCTGATGCAGTTGCATTATAGGTACCGGGTTCAATAAGCCTATGATAATCCCCATTTTCTGAATCAGAGAATACCATTGAGCTATCAATTGCCAAATCATGGTTTTCTACAAATATCATTGCTTTTACAGGATTTCCAACTGAGTTTTTTACTGTACCATGTATTCCATAAGTACACTCTTTCATGAACTGCAGTAAAGCTTCTTTATTATAATTCCAATATGATGGTAAGGTTGATGAATCAACAAGTTTAGTGTTAGAAATCTCCATAGTAACTTCACGACTATTATGGAAATATGTATAATAATCTTGTCGTCCACCAGCAACAGGATACCAATCGTATCCATTAGTAATACCATTATCGAGATCGTCGAAATAACCTGCGGGTGAGTTTTCCTGTGCCGAGGTTGCATAATTTCTAGAAACACGAATAAACCAGTCATCGTCAACGTGTCGTCGGCTCCAGTTATCCCATGGGTAATTAGCCAATTCGATTCCACCATGAAAATTTGCCGACATTACAATTTTATGATTATTCGCAAAGTTCATCATTGCAACTGTTTCGGGTTGCCAAACTTGTCCATCAGGGTGATCTCCATCTACCGGATCCTTAAAATTACGATTTAAGTCAACTCCATTTCCATTATATCTTGTAGCTGAAGATACAGTACTATTTCCTCCATTATATGTACCATCAGGATTTGCATTTGGATTTATATAAATTTCAATATTATCCACCAAATTTGCTATTGCAGTTTGGTTACCATAGCTTGTTAATAATGAGTCAGTAAATCTTAACATTAGAATAAAACCTGTAGCTTCATCGCCGTGCATTGTACTTGAATAAAAAAATTCTGGTTCAGCTTCATCAACGTTTACATTGTCAGAAATTTTAATAACATATAATTTACGTCCATCTATAGTTGTTCCTATAGAATCTAATTTACATAAGGTAGGAAAGTTGGCTTCAAAATTTTTCATCATTTTTCGGTACACCTCATAAGTTGGATATCTGTCCCAAGATGCCATTTGGTCAACCGTTGTTGCCATTGTAATTGCTTTTGAAACATCTTTTTGAAGATATTCAATTTTATACCCTAGTAATTTAAATTTTGAAAGTTCTTTTTCATTTGCAAATGCAAATACAGTATTTCCTTGAACATTGTCTATAGAAATAATTCGAGTAATTTTTTCGATTTCTGATCTTGATTGTATATCAAATTTAAAATAGTATTCGGTAATATTTTGCGCGAAACTATTTATAAATGTAAATAGCACAAAGATTGTTATAGGTATAATTTTTTTCATTTATAAATAGATAAATTTATATGTTATTGAT
>MENE01000127.1:0-3244 GCA_001769005.1 Bacteroidetes bacterium GWA2_31_9b
TCAAAAGAAAAAATGATTGGGTCTCATCATACCGATAATATGAACTTTACTAAAGAACAACTTAGAGATAATAAATCATTCTGGAGTGATTTAAGAAATGGTATAGCCAAAAAAGAAACCGACCATGTGAATTTTAATGGCAAAGAATATGTATTTGTAGCTACCTATACTCCTATTCTTGACGAAAATGGTTCTCCGGTTAAAATCTTAAAAATTGCTACTGATATTTCGGAATTTTATGGGAATGAACGAAAAGGTAAAAAGTAATCAAAAAAAATCCTGAAATATTTTCAGGATTTTTTTTTGATTTTATATTCATTATTATCTTAATGTAATACCTAAACCAGCTGTAGCAATAGAATAATTTGCATACGTATAATCGAAATGCAAAGTAACAACAGCCATTTTTAATCTAAAGCCAGCATTGTAACGTGGTTTAGTAGTACTACCATCGCTGCTTTTAATTGTAATATCAATTGGATTTTTTACAGATGTATCATCACTTACAATAATTTGAGTTCCTTGTAATTCAGGAAATGGATAATTTCCGTTCATTTGTAATACAGTTGTAGTTGAACTTATTCCAATGCCCCCATAAATACAAATTACAGGCAAATTAGCCGATAAAAGTAAATTAGCAGTAATATTACTTATTCCTAAATACATCTCCTGATTTGAATAGAAATCGGGGTTTATTGAAGGTAAAACGGTAACATCTGCCATATCTTCATAAAACGATGGTTGAAAATTAATATCATTTATTGAATATAGTTTAGTATAACCACCCATTAACGACATTTCAAAAATTGGTAATTTTTTTAATCCGGGAATCCATTGTTTTAAGCTGTGTTTAATACCTACGCCCCAAAGCCCTACTTTACCACCTTCGCCATATTGTAGTTCTGGAGAATAACGTACAATTATTTCTGTTTCTTTATATATGCCAATTCCAGCCTGAATCATTGGGTTCATTGTATATCCAAAACCAGATCCTTTTGGTAAATTAAATTGTGCTAGTTGTTGTTCTCCAACGAAAGGTACATCTGTATAATATGTAACTTGAGGACCAGTTGATAGTTTTCCAGCTGCAGTTGGAGATTCATTGCCTGATAACTCAACTCTGCTAACAATAGAGCCTGCGTCTCTATCTAATAAAAAAGAAGGGTCAAATGTTTTATCAGTAGTTGGAATAATTGCTACATTCATTGTAAGAGTAATATCGAATCCTAGAGTTCCATGTGGTTTTGCAGTATTGTACCAGCCGCCACTTAATCCTGCACCAATTCCATTGGCATAGGGGGAAATATATGCACCTAAAAGTTTTTCAGCATCAGCAGCACTTCCTGCCATAAAAGAACCTATTTGACTAAATTGTGCATAAATTGATGTTGTAAATAGCATGAATAAAGCAATGCTAGATATTTTTAAAATTGATTTGTACTTTTTCATATATAATGATTTATTAGGTTAAGGTTAAAATTTATACAAATGCTATAATTTTATAAAGATGTAAAAATATTAATAAAGGTTTCAATAATTATTCGTTTTTTGAATTGTAATATAATAGATTTGTTGATTATAAATTCTGTTAATGTTTTTTTTATGAGCTTATTTCATTGCTATATTCAATTATAATTTGTTATATATACTACTTTCAACTGATTAAAAGTTTTATTACAATATGTCGAAGAACCAACCTTTAGCAGACCGAATGAGGCCAAAAACTCTGGATGAATATATTGGTCAGAAACACTTAGTTGGAGAAAATGCAATTTTACGTAAAGCAGTTGAATCAGGAAATATTCCATCGTTTATTTTATGGGGACCTCCTGGTGTTGGCAAAACAACACTAGCAAAAATAATTGCAAATCAACAAAACAGAACATTTTTTACTCTTAGTGCAGTTCACTCCGGAGTTAAAGATGTTCGGGAAATGATTGACAAATCGAAAAAACAACAATTTTTCGATACACCAAACCCGATTTTATTTATTGATGAGATTCATCGTTTTAATAAATCACAGCAAGATTCTTTACTCTCAGCTGTTGAGCAAGGAACTATTATTTTAATTGGTGCAACAACAGAAAATCCTTCGTTCGAAGTTATTTCCCCACTATTATCACGTTGCCAGGTTTATGTTTTAAAATCATTAGAAAAAGAAGATTTAATTGAATTAATTCACAGAGCATTAAAAATTGATACTTATTTAAAAGAATATGAAGTAACAATTGAAGATTACGAGGCATTATTACGATTTTCCGGTGGCGATGCCCGTAAATTATACAATATTCTTGAATTGGTTGTTCAAACTGAATCATCAAAGACAGGCTCAAAAACAATCACCATATCAAATGAAAACGTAGTTGAAATATTACAGCAAAACATTGCTCTTTACGATAAAAATGGTGAACAACATTACGATATTATATCAGCATTTATTAAATCAATACGAGGAAGCGATCCTAATGCTGCTGTTTACTGGTTAGCACGAATGGTTGAAGGAGGCGAAGATGCAAAATTTATTGCACGTAGGCTTGTTATTTTGGCTGCTGAAGATATTGGATTAGCTAATCCAAATGCTTTACTAATGGCAACGAGTTGTTTCGAAGCAGTTAATATGATTGGGTGGCCCGAATCACGGATTATACTTTCAGAAGCAACCATTTACCTTGCAACATCACCTAAAAGTAATTCTGCTTATCAGGCTATTAGCAAAGCTCAGGAATTGGTTCGAAATACAGGAAATTTACCTGTTCCTTTGCATATAAGAAACGCTCCTACAAAACTGATGAAAGATATCGGTTATGGCAAAAATTATAAATATGCTCATAGTTACGAGGGTAACTTTATACAAGATAATTTTTTACCAAATGATTTGATCAATAACATTATATATCAACCTCAATCGAATGCTAAAGAATCTGAGATATTAACAAGACTTCAAAATCTTTGGAAAGGAAAATACAAGTATTAATTTTTTACTTAATTTCGTAGCAAACATCAAAATTTAAATTTTATGATTGAAAAAATACCATATATAAAAAATACAAACTCAAATAATTTCTTTTTACTTGCCGGTCCATGTGTTGTTGAAAGTGAGAAGAATATTTTTCAAGTTGCAGAGGAAGTATTAAAAATTACTGAAAAGCTTAAGATTCCTTATGTTTTTAAAGCTTCATTTAAGAAAGCAAACCGTTCTAGACTCGATTCATTTACAGGTATTGGCGATGAGCAAGCATTAAAA
>MENE01000127.1:3288-19087 GCA_001769005.1 Bacteroidetes bacterium GWA2_31_9b
AGATATTCACACAGCAGAAGATGCTGTACTAGCTGCTGAATATGTTGATATCCTTCAAATACCAGCATTTCTTTGCCGCCAAACTGATTTATTAATAGCTGCTGCACAAACAGGAAAATTTGTAAATATTAAAAAAGGTCAGTTTCTTGCTCCTGGTTCAATGAAATTTGCTGTTGATAAGGTTGCTGAATCAGGAAATAAGAATATAATGATTACCGACAGAGGTACCATGTTTGGTTATCAGGATTTAATTATTGATTACAGAGGAATACCTGAAATGAAAGAATTTGGTTATCCTGTTATATTAGATATTACTCATAGTTTGCAACAACCAAACCAACCATCGGGTGTAACAGGTGGACGACCAGAGTTAATAGAAACTATTGCTCGTGCAGGAATTGCTGTTGGTGTTGATGGTATTTTTATAGAAACTCACCCCGACCCTGCAAATGCTAAATCTGATGGTGCAAACATGCTGAATTTAAAATACCTTGAAAAGCTTTTAACACATCTTGTGAAAATTAGGAAAACTATAACATCATTTTAATAAAAAAGCCCTGAATGGGCTTTTATTATTATATTAAAAATTTGTTAATTTTTAACAAAAACTGATCGAGTGCTATAGGTTTTGATATATAATCATCGCATCCAGCATCAATACATTTAAAACTATCTTGTGGCAATGCATAAGCCGTTTGAGCAATTATAGGAATTTCCTTTTTAATTTTTTTAATTCGTCGTGTTGTTTCATAACCATCCATAATAGGCATTTGAATATCCATTAAAATCAGATCAATATTTTCAGTTGTATTTTTAACAATATCAAGTGCTTCTTGTCCATTTTTAGCCCATAAAATTTTTACATTGGTAATGCTTAAAGTTTCTTTAATTATTTCAAAATTGATTTTTTTATCTTCAGCAATTAATATTACTTTTTCTTTCCAATTAAACTGTTTAGGCTGAATAAATTCTATATTATTGTCTTTAAATTTATGTGGAATTTTTACATGAAAAGTAGAACCTTTGCCTAATGTAGATTCAACCCAAATTTTCCCATTTAACAGATCTACAAGGCTTTTAGAAATTGATAAACCTATTCCTGCACCACCATACTTACGAGTTGCACCTTCATCAATTTGTCTGAATCGTTCAAAAATTATTTCCTGATATGAATCTTCAAGTCCAATTCCAGTATCCCGCACAAAAAAATCAATTTCATTTTTCTTATTTTGTATAAAACCAAATTCAATTCGCCCTTTTTCAGTAAACTTAATAGCATTATCGAGTAAATTTGAAAGTATTTGTTTTAATCTTACAGGATCTGTAAATATCTTACTATCAGGGTCTTTATTTTCGTTTGAATAGATTAATATTAATTCATTTTTATTTCGTTTAATAATTTCATTGGTAAAATGATCGTGTAAAAACTCCATTATTGGATGAGGATTGAATTCCTTCTTTTCAATTTTTACTTCGCCAGATTCAATTTTAGCAAAATCAATAATATCATCGATCAGGTTTGTAAGATTAAGACATCCTTCACCCAAAAGACGAATATATTCTCTTCGTTTTTCTTTAGTTAAATTCTCATATTCAAGCATTTGAGAAAAACCAGTTATTGCGTTCATTGGAGTACGAACTTCATGTGACATATTTGCTAAGAAATTTGATTTTAACCGATCAGATTCTTCAGCTTTATTTTTAGCAATCCTAAGGTTCTCCAATGTTTGTTTATGATCATTAATCTCTTCAATAAGTTGTTTATTTGTTTCATTAAGTTTCTGTGTACGTTCAACAACTCGTTCTTCAAGCTCATCTTTCATCCTGCTAAGTTTTTCTGCAGTGATTTTGTGCTCGTTTGTTTCAATATTCAGTTTGTTAGTTAACTTTTTCTGTGATCTGTAAAAAAAGTACAAAACAATTACAATTATTATAAGAAATAAAAAAGAAATCGAAAGTACCAAATTCTGAGCATCTTTCTTTTTTATTTCGGCATTTTTAAGTTCCTGATCTAATTTTAAATTCTCAATTTCTTTTATATGGTTTGCGTTCTGATATTTTGCTTCAATTTCTTCTATTTGTTTAAACTTATCTTCATTAAAAACAGAGTCTTTAATTGATACATATAATTTATAATAATTTAATGCTTTTGAATATTCTTTCTTTTGTTCAAATATTGCAGATAAAGCTTCGTAATTATATGAAATATAGTCTTTTAATGAATATTTTTTTGAAAGTTCTAATCCTTTATTAAAATATTCGATTGATTTTGGGATATTATTAAGGTTTCTGTAATTTGATCCAAGATTATAATAAACATAAACTATTGCGGGATTGTAATTGAGCTCTTCAAATACCAATAAAGACTTTTGATAATACTCAAGCGATTTTTTATATTGTTTATTTTCTTCGTATAATAATCCAATATTACTTAACGAAGTTCCTATTCCATTCAAATTATCGAGTTCTTCATAAATTTTTAATGATTTCTCATAAAAATCTAATGCTTGATCAAAATTTTTCCAGTTATAGTGTAAAACTCCAATATTTTGTAATGATGCAGCTGCTCGTGATTTATTTCCTATCTCTTTAAAAATTTCTAAAGCTTTTTCATAATATATCAATGCTAATGAAAATTTTTTTAAATCATTATATAAAGTACCGATATCCTGATAACAAATAGCAACCTGTTCTTTATTGTTTAAACCATCAAAAACTTCAATTGCTTTTTGATAGAATTCTAACGCTGCATCATAATTATTTAAATATTGATTTGTTAAACCTAAGTTAAGGTATAGTTTAGCAACTTGATCTTGTTTATTTTCAAGCAGATATAAATCGAGTGATTCTTTATAGTACTTAAGTGCATCTTCAAATTCATTTTCAATATAGTAATATTCACCAAGGTATAATTTTGAAAAAGCAATTACATTATTATCATTCATTGATTTTCCTAGAGAAAGTAAATCAGAAGAATAGTAAAAAATATCGTCAGGGAAGTCGGGGTAACTTTTTGAAATAATATCTTTTAAAATGGAAACTTTAATTCCATTTTCTGATGTTTTTTCAAGTTTTGATTTTAAATCAGATAAAACATTTTTAATTGAATCGTTCTGTGCAATGTTAAATAATGGATTTAAAACAAGAGTTAATATTCCGATCAGCTTAAATAGCTTATTCATAAATATTTTATATTAGATTACGTTTTTGAAATACTGTTTTATAATTTTTTTGATTGTTATTCTTCTTCAAAAAAATCAATAATTTGTTTAAAATAATAATCATTCCAACCATCCGTGATGTTCTCAAAATCATCATCAGGAATATTTATATGATTTAATTCAACCTGTGTACCTTTTTTATGTTCGAATAACTTAATAGTTACTATAGATTTATCAGGTAAATCACCAAAATACCATTCCTGAACAATTTTTTGATTTGAAATAATCTCAATATTTCTCCCGGTAATATCACCATTCCAAAGGGAAAACTCTGTTTCTGCTTTATCGTCCATAACAGCAGGAAATCCAGACCATAGTTCAATAGTAAACGGATTTGTCAAAGCAATAAATACTTCGTCAACTGGTGCTGGAATAATAAAATATTTTTTATAATCTTTCAATTTAGAATATTTTTTAACTAAACACTTTCAAGTTCGGTTTCGTAAAGGAATTCTGAAATGCATTGATTGTTTCTGAAAAAATATACTCCACCCCATTTATGTTCTACTTTTAAATAAACCTGAACAACATCATCAGAAACAAAAATTGTACGTGTGATTGTCATATTCTCTTTTTCAATAACTTCAACAGTTTTTCCTTTTGAATAATCTTTTTTAAGATCAACTTCTTCGGTAGCTTTTTTAGCAATATCCATTACTTTATTCTGCTCGCGAAGTTTCTCAGTAATGGCTTTTGCTTTACGCTCTTCAATATCTTTTTGCATTCTTGCCTGCTCTTCAAGTCCTGCTTTTACGGCTGCTTCCTCTTCTTGTTTTTTTCTATCTTCGGCTAACTTTTTTTCTTCAGCAGATTTGGCTTGTTTCTGAGCATCTTCTAGTGCTATTCTTGCTTCTTCATCTTTTCTTCGTTTTTCGGCAAGTGCTTTTTCTTCTTCGTAAAGTTTTGCTTTTTCGGCAGCTTCAATTTTGGCTGCTTCAGCTGCTGCTTTTAAACGAGCTTCCTCTTGTGCTTTTAGTTCAGCCATTTTTTTAGCTTTTTCTGCTTCGTTTAACTGAGCTGCTTCTATTTCAGCTTTTTTTCGTGCTTCATTTTCAGCATTAATCTGTGCTTCAAGTGCTGCTTTTTTACGAGCATCTTCTTCTGCTTGAGCTTTTGTACGAGCCTCTGCTTCAGCTTTTTGTTTAGCTATTATTTTTTCATTTTCTATTTGTTCAGCAATTTTTCGTTCTTCTTCTTCTTTACGATTTTTTTCTAACTCAGCTTGTTGTTGTGCAAGCAATTGAGCTTTTTTATCTGCTTCAATCTTTGCAGCTTCAGCCATAGCTTTTTGACGCTGTTCTTCATCAGATTTAATTTTAGCTTCTAATGCAGCTCTTTTATCAGCTTCAAGTTTAGCTGCTTCGGCTATTGATTTTAAACGTGCCTCTTCGTCAGCTTTAATTTTTAATTCTAATGCAACTTTTTTTCGTGCCTCTTCTTCCGCTTGTGCTTTATTTCTGGCTTCTGCTTCGGATCGTTGTTGAGCCGCTATACGTTCTTTTTCTATTAATTCTGCTTGTTTGCGAGCATCTTCATCTTTCTTTCTTTTCTCGGCTTCAATTCTTTGTTTCTCTAGTAACTGAGCCTTATCTTGTTCCGCTTTTAATTTTGCTTCACTTTCAGCTTTTTTCCGAGCTTCTAATGCTGCTTTTTCATCGGCAATTAATTTTGCTTTTGTGGCTTCATCTATTGCTTTTTTATCGGCTGCTGTTTGGTATTTTTGAGTACTTACAGTTTCTTTTTCACTTTGTTTAAATTTTTCATCTGCTACAGCGAGCTCTGCTTCTGTTTTTTCAATTTTTGTTCTAATCTCTTTTGAGTAATCAGTATCATAACTAAAATCATTTAATTGATTATAGTATTTAATTTTTGCAACAGGTTGTTTAAATACAACTGTGTTTACTTCATCGTACTGTTTAAATAATTCAACTTCAAATGAAAATATATTTACACTTGTTTGAGCAAAATCAGAAGGTAAATGAGTATCAACACTAACTTTTTTTGTTACAAAACCATCTTTTGAAAACTCAATAATATATTCTTTATTCATTTCAAGACTAACAGAAAATTTCCCAGACCTATCTGAAACGTAATTTTCAAGTAATTTTGCTCCTTCATATAGTTTTATAACTGCATCTTTGGCTGAGCCATCTTTAACGATTAGTCTCGAACTCACATCCATAACCATTTGAGCTTGAGAAAAATCATATATAAACAATAAAAAGATTGTTAAATATATTATATGTATGTATTTTCTATATTTCAAATTCATTTTTTAATATTCGAAAAATATTGTTAAAATAAACTATTTCTTTTATTTAATTATTCTATTAATGCAGGAACTGTAAAATATATATTTGTACCATTATTAATATTGCTCGATGCATGAATTTTTCCGCCATTTTTTTCAACAAATTCCTTGCATATTATTAATCCTAAACCAGTACCTGTTTCATCTTCGGTACCTTGCGTTGATATATTAATATCAATTCTAAACAGTTTGTCAATATTTTCTTCAGGAATACCAACTCCAGTGTCCTTTACTGAAAATTTAATAAGTTTATTATGATGATGAGCCGTTAGAACTATTTTTCCACCTTTTCGTGTATATTTTATAGAATTTGAAACAAGATTTCGAATAACTGTTGAAATCATATTTTTATCAATATAAGCATATAAACCACTACCTATTTCAGAAATAAGTTCAATTCCTTTATTATGAGCTTTAGTTTTATATAAATTAATATTTTCATTAGTAATTTCAAATAAATCAACTTTTTCAGGTATTACCTTTAGTTTATCAGTTTGCGATTTAGCCCATTGTAAAAGATTTTCAAGTAAGTTGTATGCATTATTTGAAAAAATGAAAATTTGATTAATAAATTCTTTAATTTTTTCAACCTCATATGTATCATACCTTTCCATTAGAAGTTCTGATAAACCAATAACAGTATTAAAAGGATTTTTTAAATCATGTGCAATAATTGTAAAGAATTTATCTTTTGTAGCATTTAATTCTTCTAGTTCTTGTCTTTGTTTTTCTAATTCGTCTCTCTGTTTTTGAATCTGAATACTATTTTTTGTTAATTCTTCTTCTAATATATTATAATTTCTCAATCTATTGATAAGTGCTTTTAAAATACTTTTTGCTACATCTGTCTCTTCAGCAAGAATTTCGTTAAAAATAGATTGATCGAGGCGTAAAAGAGTTGTTTTCTCAACAGCGGTAACACTAGCAGATCGTACAGAAGAATCAATTAGAGCATATTCACCAAAAAAATCATTATCGGAGAAACGAGCAAAAATATGTTCTTTATCGTGAACCATAACATTTCCACTTACAATAATAAACATTGAATCGAGCTTGTCTCCTTTATTAAAGATCAATTCTCCTTCTTCAACAGTAATTTCAATAAGTGATAGGGCAATACGTTTTAGAATCGTAGTATTCGCTTCTGAAAAAATGATTACATTCTTTAAGATTTTTATTCGCTGGTTTATCATTTTATTTGAACCAATCCCTTTTAAATTAAGTATCATGTTTTTCAGAAAGTTGTAATGTGTATTACGATTTAAAGTTAGCTAAGTTGCACAATAAATCGAATGTTTTTACACAATTAATTATATGAGAACAAATATACTATTTTTTATAAATGAAAATAGAAAAGCTATTCGATTCTATTAACATCTTTATAATATGTATTTAGATAATTTAAAATTGAAGATCAGATCTTTCAAGTGTGGGTTTTTGATATTCAAACAAGTCATATTCTGGCCATACAAAAATTTTAGTTAAACCTTCTGACATTGCTTTATTTATATTTTTAGAAAATTTAGAGCCAGTTTTAGGAGTTGTATTCATTATAAATACCCACGATATACCATTATTTTGTTTTTTAACCATTGCAGATGTGCCAGAAAGAGTTCCCGTACGCCACCATGATCCATTTGCATCCGAACCTGACCAACCAAAAGGTCGCATTCCTTTTTTAAAGTGGGTCATTTTTTCAATTGATTTTTCCGATAAAATGTCTGTTCTCTTTTCATTTCCATCAATATAAACTAATAGCTTTGCCATTTCTGCCGATGAAGTAACCCATGCTCCTGCTGCTTCTAATGTTTCAATTGAATTCCCACCATAGTATTTTGGTACTTTCTTATTGTGTTTGATACTTGAATAGGTATTTTTTTCATTTTTTTTAATACCACTGTATCTTACTTCATTCTCAAGCAAATCATCAAAACTTGATTTTCCAAGGTGCATATCAAATATTCCGATGGGATTTAATATGGCTGTATTAACATAATTTTCATATGATGTTTGTGTAATTTTTTCAATTACTTTCCCCAGTACAGCATAACCAAAATTTGAATAAACTGATTTTTTACCTGGAATATAATGGAGCTTTCTATTTTCTAAAACATATTGAATAATTGTCTCACTACTTAAAGGTAATTTCTTTTTCATTTTTCGCGCAATGTAAAGATTCATGAACATGGGATCACCACCTCTATTTGAAATACCTGAAGAATGATTTAACAAATGTTCTATTGTAATATTTTTAAATCTTTTATCCTTGATATTTAAAAAGACAGGATCATTTAAAATTCCATTTTCTCCAAATATTGTGTCGTTCAACGAAAGTTTGTTTTCTTCTACAAGTTTCATTATTGCCACAGCAGTAATTAGCTTTGAAACGCTTGCTACACGAAATATATGTTTAGGTTCAACTTGAATACCCTTTTCTTTATCAGCAAAACCAAATCCTTTTGTATAAACTAGTTTTTCGTCTTTAACTATGGCAATTGACGCTCCAACAATATTCCAGGTTTTCATAAACTCTTGAATGTGTTTATCGAAATCCTGCATTGATTCGTATGCTGATAAGTTGTTTGTTAAACGAAATGAAATTGGAATTTTTTCGTTCGATGGGACAATTTTCTTTCCTGATGATTTATCGGAAAAAGAAAGTGCTATTTCACCAAAATAAATTAGAAGAAATAGAAATAAACTAATAATAATTTTGTTTGTTTTCATACCTAACCTCCACAATTCAATTACTCATTTTAAGTTATGTTATTGATTAACTTATTATTAAGTAACTTTTCAATAAAAAATAGTGACAAAACTAATCAATTAGTCTTAACTTCAATTATTTTAGGTGTAAGTTCTACTCAAAATGTAATTAAATGATTGTTAAGTTATTAACAAAATCTGGTTTTAGTTGATGGAAAGCATAAAAAAACCACTACTTAAAAAAAAGTAGTGGTTGTTAATAACTTTTTGTACAAATTAAAATATCCAACCTACTGTAAAAATAAATTTATTGTTTCTTGAATCAAAATCCTGAACTTCTCCGCCAATAGTAATACCATCGCCTAATTTACTAAGACTTCCTTCATATTTAAGGTCGAAAGTTAATTTTTTAAAAATATCTAATCCAACACCTACCTGATAACCCCAGGTTGCTCCATTAAATTCTTCTTTAACTTCGATATTGTCAATTTTATCTAGAGCAGGATCGCTGCTTAGCATTATTGTTCCAACCGGACCTAATTGAACTCGTGCAGGGCCAAATTTGTATCCAACCATAATAGGGAAATCAATTTGACGAAATTTTTGTTCAAATACATCAGTACTTTGAATTTCATCATTTAAAAACTGAGTAACTTCAACATCTGCACTAGTTGATGTAAATAGTAATTCAGGTTGAACATAAAGTTTTAATATTGTAATACGAGTAAAAATACCACCTTGAAATCCAATTTTTGAATTTTTCCCTTTTACTAATAATTCATCAACATTTGTTTCATTAATATTGTAAACATCATCTGCTTTTATGCTTGTTGATGTTATTCCGCCTTTAATACCAAATTTAATTTGTGCATTGGAAACCAAACAAATTGGTATTATAAGAATTGCTATTAAAATAATTCGTTTCATATTTTTAAATTTTAAGTTAATTTTTAATGATTTTCAAAAACCATTCCAAAAATCAAAAGTAACTAATATTCATAAAATGAAAAAATGGAATACCAATATTTAATACCGATATTCCATTTATATAAAAAAAACTTATATTTTAATGTTCACAACCACAGCCACAGCTATGTCCGTGTTCATCTTCATCATCGTCTTCTTCTTGGCCATAGTCTTCTGATGCAGCATAACCCATATCTAATTCGTTAGCAGTAGCTTCGCGAATTTCTATAATATGACCTGAGAAATACAAATCGTCACCAGCTAATGGGTGATTGAAATCCATTGTAACATTTGCATCAGTAACTTCAATTACAACACCGTTTAATTTCTGACCATCTTGGCTTTGCATAGGAATAACATTACCTATCTCAAGAAGTCCTTCTTCTACTTTACCTTCAATTTCAAAAATATTTTTTGGTAATTCAACTACGGCATCATCACTTGCTTGTCCGTAAGCATCATCGCATGTAATTTTAAAATCAAATTTATCACCTGCTTTTAAACCATTTAAATTTTCTTCGAATTTTGGAAGCATATTGCCTGCTCCATATAAAAATACAAAAGGTTTGTCTTCGCTTACTGTTTCAATAATATCTCCATTATTATCATCAACCTGAAGTTGATAGATTAATGAAACTACTTTTTTGTCTGAAATATTCATATATATTTTTATTTAATTACGGTTGCAAAGTAAAGTTTAAATTGGCAGAATAACAAAAAAATAAGGTGGATTATAAACTAATTTAATTTTTATTAACGTATTATTGTATACCCATTTAAGCAGTTAATAATGAGAAATATAATTAATAATAAATATAAAAAAGTTGTTCTTTATTACTTTTCAGGAACAGGTAATGCACGAAATGCCAGTATTTGGTTTAAAAATGTTTCCGAAAGCAAAAACATTGATACTGAACTTATTGAAATAAATAAACTGGAAAACAGAAAAAAAATTCAATTGCAACAAGATGCACTAATCGGAATATGCTCACCTACTCATGGTTTTAATTTCCCTCCAATTGTATTTCATTTTATACTTCGTTTTCCAAGATCAAGAAATAATAAGCTTTTTATAATAAATACACGAGCCGGAATGAAAATGGGTAAGTATTTCTTACCCGGGTTAAGCGGTTTAGCTCAATTTTTTATTGCAATTATTTTAAAGTTTAAAGGATTTAAGATTGTTGGTATGCATCCAATCGATTTGCCTTCAAACTGGATTTCTTTTCATCCCGGAATAAAACCTGAAGTTGTACAATCAATTTACGTAAAAAGGAAAAAAGAGACAGAGCAGTTTGCGGTTAAAATATTGAACGGTGAAAAGGATTTAAAAGCATTAAGAGATATATTTCAGGATGTATTAATTTCTCCAATTGCGATACTTTATTATATTATTGGGCGATTTGTACTTGCAAAATCATTTTATGCATCGAAAGATTGTACAAAATGCAACTTATGCATAACCAAATGCCCTATTCATGCAATAAAAACTGTTGATAAACGCCCATTCTGGACTTATAAATGTGAAAGTTGCATGAAATGTATGAATATTTGTCCTGAACGTGCAATTGAAACAGCACATGGTTTTGTTTTTGGTGTATGGTTTTTAATTAACTCGGTTATTTTATATCATATTTATAAAGCAATTCCAATATATGATTTTATTAATTCCTATTTTTCTATATGGTTAAGTAAGCTTATCCTTTTATTTTTTGATGCTTTTTTAATCTTTAGTTTCTTTATATTCTTTTACTGGATATTTCATTTCTTAATCCGTTTCAGCTTTTTTGAACGAATAGCAATTTACACTTCTTTAACAAAATTGAAATTTTGGAGAAGATACAAATCACCCAGAAATTAGTTCTTATCGAAAAGTTTCCATTTATTTTCAATAAACTGAAACTATTAAATACTTTCTAAGTAAAAAGCAATAAAAAACATGAATAGAATAAATTGTTGGGAATTTATGAAATGTGGTAGAGAACCAAATGGTTTAAATGCAGATAAGCTCGGTATTTGTCCTGTTACTCAATTTAATAAATTCAACTCAATAAATAATGGTAAATATGCAGGAAGATTTTGTTGGACTATAGCAGGAACATTCTGTGATGGAGTTCCTTCCGGCACATATTCTGAAAAATTTTCAAACTGCCTTAAATGTTCTTTCCTAATAAAAGTAAATGAAGAAGAAAGTCGAAATTTTATTCTTACACCAGATAAAAAGGCAGTAGATCTGTAAGCCGGGTTCTGTGGTACAACGAATTGTACTATTCATCATTTATCTAAGCGATCTACCCCCCGGCATCGAACGAGCAGTTCTTAATTGCCGGTATACATGATCTTGCAACCCAAAAGACAAACAGCACCGAATGTCGCCATCCGGCCTGGTGGGCTCTTACTCCACCTTCTCACCCTTATCCAGACGACAAGCGCCTGGACGGTTATTTTCTTCTTTGTAACCTATACCCTCACGAATATCTCCGCTTTCCGGAGTTTGGTGCTCTGTGTTGCCCGGACTTTCCTCTCTATCACGATAAATCGAAATAGAGCGATGAATCGATCTACTGCTGTGCAAAGGTAATTCATTTAAAAATCAAAAAAAAACATCAAATTTTAAAATATAATTACTGAATATTAGCTTATAATAACCATTGTAGCTCCATATCCATATTCCTTGAATGATGCATCCTGAGTTCTTAATTTAGGATATTTACGTTCAATCGTTTTTCGAATTTCCTGTTTTAATTTACCATTTCCCACTCCGTGAATAAATACCATTTTTTTTGTTCCTGACAAAATTCCACCTTCAAGTGTTGTTATAAATCGGGCCATCTGAATATCAAGAATCTCAGCATTAGAAAGTGCTGAATAATCATCAACAAGTTCCTGTATATGCAAATCAACTTCTTCTATTTGGTTAGTATTTACATTCGATTGAATGTGTTTTTTGGGATCTTTTTCTTTCTTCGCTTTTTCAATATCACTGTCTGAAATATAATCAGCTAAGTTTTTTTCTACTGAATTTAACTCATATATAAACGCTTTTTCATTAAAGAAATCGTTCTCAGTGAATGTGTTTTGTTTGTAAAAACGCGATGGCTTTAACGACCATTTTTTATCGATTGGAGTAATGTTAGTATAATTGCCTTTTCTGAAAAAGATTATTTGAAAATGCATTGTTTCAAAGCTATTCAATTCGTCTCGTTTAATCTTCTGCAATATAACTTTTGTATTGTCTTCAAGTATTCCATATGCAAATAGAGTTTGAAAATTGTTTTCGGATTTAGCAATTGAATACAATATTCTAAAATTACTATCATTTATAAGATAAACACCTAAATCGGAGTTGCTGCAATCGTTTTGGTTGATTGGAACTAAAGCAAAAAAGATTGATGCATTTTTATCGGTATTAAGTCCATCTTCTTCTAAATCATCTTCTACTTCGATAATAGGTAAAGGTTTTGAATCTTCTTTCCCTGATAATACAATTTTATCGTTTTCATTTTCATCACTAAATGAATAATTCCCTTCAATTTTCAGTATTTCAGACATGATTATTGGAACTTCGAATCCATCATCGTTTAATACAACTACAATATTTTTATCCTGGAAACGAACAATAACACCTTGTCCAACATCATTTAAAAATTTAACTCTATCCCCTTTTTTAAAATTCATTATGATTTCTTTTAGTTTATTAGATACAACAAAATTAACTATTTTTGCAGATTCTAAAGGGATTAAATGATGATAATTACCGAAAATATTCGTATTGAAGATTATAACTACGATTTACCAGATGAACGGATTGCAAAATATCCGTTGGAGAAAAGAGATTTGTCGCAGTTGTTGGTTTATAATAATGGAGAAATTTCGAAAGATAAGTTTAATGGTGTTCAAAAATACATACCAGCAAATAGTACATTGGTTTTTAATAATACAAAAGTTATTCAGGCAAGATTAAAATTCAATAAGAGTACAGGGGCTCAGATTGAGATTTTTTGTTTAGAGCCTATATCACCATCAGATTATGTATTATCATTTCAGCAAAAAGAAAAAGTTACCTGGAAATGTATTGTTGGAAATCTAAAAAAATGGAAATCAGGTGAATTAGTAAAAGATATTCAAATTAATAATGAACGGATTGAATTAACTGCAAAAAAGATTAACACAGAATCAGATTCTGTTATAATTGAGTTTGCCTGGAACAATTCAACAATCACTTTTAGCGAAATTCTTGAAAACATTGGATTAACACCCATACCACCTTATTTAAACCGGGAATCAGAACGAATTGATAAAGAAAGATATCAAACCATCTATTCAAGATTAGATGGTTCTGTTGCTGCACCAACTGCAGGATTACATTTTACAAATGAAGTAATTGATACATTAAAAAATAAAAATATTTCTTTCGAAGAAATTACTTTACATGTTGGAGCCGGTACGTTTAAACCTGTAAAATCAAGTTTAGTAGCAGATCATGAAATGCATACCGAACATTTTATTGTTAAAAAAAGTTCAATTCAAAAACTTACTGAAACTACAAAAATTGTTGCTGTAGGAACTACTTCTGTTCGAACCATTGAAAGTTTATACTGGCTTGGTGTTCGGATTTTAAATTCACAAAACAATGTTGATTTAAATACTCATATTTCTCAATGGGAAGTTTATCACAAAAAACAGAACATTTCCAAAAATGAAGCTTTAAAAGCAATACTAAATTATATGGACTTTAATAAGCTTAGCGAGTTTCATGCATCAACCCAAATAATGATTTTACCTGGTTATGAGTTTAGAATGACAGATGTTTTAATTACCAATTTTCACCAGCCACGAAGTACCCTTTTGCTTTTGATTGCTGCATTTATTGGTAATAATTGGAAAAATGTTTATGATTATGCAATTAAAAACGATTTCAGGTTTTTAAGTTATGGCGATAGCTCAATTTTGATTCCATAAAAAAAGTGGGTAAACCCACTTAATTATTATATTTTTATAGAGTTTATTTCTGAATACCCAATGAAAGTAAGTCTGCTCCCACTTTAATATTTTGTTTCTCAACATTTGATTTACTTATTTCGAATAATTGTTTGCCATCATTTACTACATAATTAATTCCTGCACCTTTGCCTATTGAGCCCGGATTGTCTGTAATAATAACAGTGCTTGATGTTGCCAGCTTTGATTTTACATCTCCAATTGAACCGCTTTTAGATTTTGCAATATAAATTATATGGCATTTTGCAATCTGATCGGCAGAAGAAATATTCTTAACAACAATTGTTTGAAATCCAACTTTTTTCTTTTCTGCAATAATCTTTAATTCATCACTTAAAGATGATTCTCCTAAAATAGCAATGATGAAATCTCCTTGTCTATAATCATCAGGCCATTCAAGATATTTAGTAAAATTATACATAAAAAGAGCCTTAAACTTTTCATTCTGAGCAAAAGTATTTTGCACTTGAAATAGTACAAAAAACAAGCTTAGAAATAGAATTTTTTTATGAATTTTCATTCGTTATTAATTTATCTTTTGTTAAAAATTTTAATTTCTTGAAACGAGATTTTTTTCAAATAAATTATGCATGAAATTAATTAAATATATTCAAAAAAAAAACTTTTAATAAACTATCATCACTAACGAACATAGTATAAAATAAAATTAACAGTAAATATTCTCATATGATATATCATAAATAAAACCAATAAAATCATAAGAATATCAATATCTTTTACCTTATTTTTGTAAACATATTTATGCAAGAAAATATTCAAAACGATAATTTTAAGTCGTGGCTTCCTGTAACTAAAAAAGAAGTAGTTCAGCGAGGATGGGATGAGCTTGATGTAATTCTTTTTACCGGTGATGCTTATATCGATCATCCGTCGTTTGGTACTGCAGTAATTGGAAGGTTATTGGAATCGTTGGGTTTAAAAGTTGCAATAATTCCACAACCTAACTGGCAGGATGATTTACGTGATTTTAAAAAACTTGGAAAACCGCGTTTATTCTTTGGAGTTACTTCCGGCTCAATGGATTCAATGGTAAATCATTATACTGCAAACAAACGTTTACGTTCTGATGATGCTTATACTCCCGGTGGAAAATCTGGTTTCAGGCCTGATTATGCAACTATTGTATATAGTAAAATTCTTAAAGGTTTTTTTCCTGATGTACCAATAATTGTTGGTGGTGTAGAAGCATCACTTCGAAGGTTGTGCCATTACGACTATTGGTCGGATCAACTTAAACCATCGATTTTAATTGATAGTGAAGCTGATTTATTAGTTTATGGAATGGGCGAAAAACCTTTAACCGAAATTGTTACATTACTCCAAAAAGGTGTTCCATTTAGTTCTTTAACAACAATTAATCAAACAGCTTATACTGTTAAGTCCGATGAATTAACGGTTTCAAAAAAATGGGAAGATAAAGAACTGAGCTCATTTGAAGATTGTACTAAAGATAAAATAAAATACGCCCTGAATTTTAAGATAATAGAAGAAGAATCGAACAAATATGAAAGTTCTATTCGTTTACTTCAAAAATTTAAAGACAAAACAATTGTTGTAAATCCTTCAAATAAGC
>MENE01000128.1:0-242 GCA_001769005.1 Bacteroidetes bacterium GWA2_31_9b
CTTAGGTGCAGGTCCACGTTCACCAACAATTAGCTCATTATCGTTAATGCAAATTTTCTTGTTTTCAAGTATGTATTTGAATGTGAGTGCTCGCTTAACCGGAATGGAAACCTGTTTGGCCATATCACTTTTATAGAATTCTGTGACCAAAATTGCTCTTTCAGGCGAAAGCTTATTAATAGCCGTTAAGCTTTGGGTTCTTAATTGTTTTATTCTTGAGTTCATAATTAGTTCTAAGTTTC
>MENE01000128.1:311-4190 GCA_001769005.1 Bacteroidetes bacterium GWA2_31_9b
TTCCTACTTTCAATCCCAGCGATTCAAATTCTGATTTCAATAATAGTAAATCATCATCTGAAAGGGCAGGAGTATCGCCCATTTTGTATTCCCTGTTAAATCGTTTGTATTTGCTTTTTGATATAGTATGAAATGGCAATAAGTCAATCTGATGTATATTTTTTAATGATTGAATAAACGATTTAATTTCTGAAATATTCTTTTTGGTATTTGTAATCCCCGGAATAACAGGAAATCTTAAAATAATATTTTTATGATTCTTATTGAGCCATTTTAGATTCTTTAAGATACCATCAACCGGAACACCTGTATATTTTTTATGTAGTTCATAATCGATTAGCTTGATATCAAATAGAAAACAATCAATAACCTCTGAAATTTTTTGTATTGTTTTTTCAGGTGCAAAGCCTGTTGTATCAAGACAAGTATGAATACCATTTTGTTTACTTTTTTGGGCAATTTCAAATAGAAATTTCGATTGCATTAAGGGCTCACCACCCGAAAAAGTAACTCCTCCATTCGATTCTTCAAAAAATATCTTATCTCCAATAATGGATTTAAATAAATCATCAACCGAGATTTGATAACCAATTGTAGTTTCAATTTTAAATTCTTTTTCATCAAGTTTGTTTATTCTGGTATATTGCTCTGGCTTTATCAATTGACTTTCGGGATTATGACACCACCAGCAGTTCAACGGACAGCCTTTGAAAAATATGGTTTGACGTATTCCGGGTCCATCGTGAACAGCAAAATGCTTAATGTCGAAAATAGTTCCAGTCATATAAGTTTTGTTGAATATCAAATATCCAATATTAAATATTGAATGATGAATTTAGTAAAGAAAATCATGAATTTTGTAAGAAAAATAATCCTAATAGATTATTAACTGAAAGTATATAGAAATTGGAAAATCAACAAATCCAGCACTCGAAGAGCCCTTTGCCGAAATTGTGGTACAAATTTGTAGAATAATACAGATTCATAGTATGATATCTTATGTTGCAAATATAGCAAATTTGAAATGCAAATACCAATGATTTTAGTCAGGAAATAAAGTTGCTTTTGCCTTGATTACCAATCTGCATGTATTCTATTATTTATTTTTATGTTTATTTTAAGCGCATATCAAGAATACCCTTGTAAAAAAATGTTTTAAAATAAGATTATAGGTTGAATTAGGTTGAAATTGTTTATTTTCCTGATGTTTTGGTAAATTATTTTAACCTGAATAGGATTTATACTTACAGTTTGTAAGTTATTGGGTTATCCTTTTTTAGTACATTTGTGCAAAATACAGAATCCAATAAAATCAATTTTATGATTACAAAGCAGCTTCTCGATCCAAAAAGTATTGTAGTTGTTGGTGGTTCAAGCAATGTTCAGAAGACAGGAGGTAAAGTTTTAAAAAATCTTATCGATGGTCATTTTAAAGGTGATTTATATGTAATAAATCCTAAGGAAGAAAAAGTACAAGGCATTAAAAGTTATAGCGAACCAAAAGATTTACCACAAGTAGATATGGCGATTCTTGCTATTGCAGCTAAATGTTGCCCAGAAACAGTTCGCACTCTTGCAGAACAAAAAAACACCAAAGCGTTTATTATTCTATCTGCTGGTTTTAGCGAAGAGAATGAAGAAGGTGCTAAACTCGAAAAAGAAATTGTTGATATTGTAAACAAAAACAATGCATGCTTAATCGGACCAAATTGTGTTGGTGTTCTAAACCAAAATCATAATGGTATTTTTACAACACCTATTCCTAAACTAGATCCTCAGGGAGTAGATTTTATTTCTGGTTCGGGAGCAACTGCTGTGTTTATTATGGAAGCCAGCATTCCAAAGGGATTAAAATTCTCGAGTGTTTATTCTGTAGGTAACAGTGCTCAAATGGGCGTTGAGGAGATTTTAAAATACATGGATGAGAGTTTCGATCCAAAAACAAGTTCGAAAGTTAAATTATTATATGTAGAAAGTATTAATAAACCTGATATGTTGCTGAAACATGCTTCATCATTGATTCGAAAAGGATGTAAAATTGCAGCAATTAAATCTGGTAGTTCAGAAGCGGGAAGCCGAGCTGCTTCATCACATACGGGAGCTCTTGCCAGTCCTGATGTTGCTGTTGAAGCATTATTCCGCAAAGCGGGTATTGTTCGTTGTTCAGGCCGTGATGAGCTGGCAACTGTTGCATCCATATTTATGCATCCCGAGTTAAAAGGAAAAAATATTGCAATTATTACACATGCTGGAGGGCCTGCTGTAATGCTTACAGATGCATTATCGAACAATAAACTTGAAATTCCACATATCGAAGGATCAAAAGCAAAAGCATTACTTGAAAAGCTTTATCCGGGTTCTTCTGTTGCAAATCCTATAGACTTTTTAGCTACAGGAACAGCAGAACAACTAGGCAATATTATTGATGCCTGCGAAAACGATTTCGATAATATTGATGCAATGGCTGTTATTTTTGGCAGTCCGGGTTTATTTCCTGTTTACGATGTTTATGACTTGCTTGATGAGAAAATGAAATCATGCAAAAAACCAATTTACCCAATATTACCTTCTATTATTAATGTGAAAAATGAAATAGATGCTTTTATTGCAAAAGGACGTATCAATTTCCCCGATGAGGTTGTATTTGGTAATGCTTTGGCAAAAGTTTATAATACACCAAAGCCGGTATCTGAAAAAATTGAAGTGCCCGAAATTGATGTGCAATCTATACGTAAGGTGATTGATAATGCCGAAAATGGCTACCTTTCACCTGATAAAGTACAACAATTACTTGATGCTGCAAAAATATCAAGAGCAGGTGAAGCCGTTGTAGTAACTCGTGAAAATGCTGTAAAAGAGGCTCAGAAACTTGGATTGCCGGTAGTTATGAAAGTTGTTGGCCCTGTTCATAAATCAGATGTAGGTGGTGTAGTTCTGAATGTAAAAGATACTGAGACTGTTGCCAGAGAATTTGACCGCATGATTAAAATTAAAGATACTACGGCTATTCTAATTCAACCGATGCTTTCTGGAATTGAATTATTTGTTGGAGCTAAAGCCGAACCAAAGTTTGGGCATATGGTTCTTTGTGGATTAGGAGGGATTTTTATCGAAGTATTTAAAGATGTTAGTGCTGGGTTGGTTTCAATTGCTAAAAACGAAGCGACCGATATGATTCACAGATTAAAAAGTTATGGAATTATTAAAGGTGCCCGTGGACAAGAAGGTGTAAATGAAGAATTATTTGCCGAAATTGTTGCTAGAGTGTCTGCGTTGGTAAAAGCTGCACCTGAAATTGCCGAAATGGATTTAAATCCTCTATTAGGTAAAGCTGACAAGGTTGTTGCTGTTGATGCAAGAATTCGAATTGAAAAATAAATTAGAACAAATGAGAAAATTTAATGATCTGTCATATAATGAGAAGTTTCTATTGGGAATGGCAATTGTATTGTTAATTGGAATTTTATTTAATTGGCCTAAGATTAAAGAAGGATTTGTTAAAGGATGGAAACGATACGGTGTTGAAATGAATAATAAATAATAAATAATAAATAGTTGAAAATGAAATTTTACATTAGGAATATAATAATTATTGGTTTAGTAATTATAACAAATAAGATATTCTCTCAGGAAACGGAAGAAAAGAAGATTGATTTTAAACTTTCTGGGTTTATCAGAACAGATTTTTACTACGATTCGCGACAAAATTTAGAAGCACTTGAAGGTTTAGTTCATATTTATCCAAAAGATATTAAATTGGATGCTAATGGTAAAGATATGAATGCTAAAAACACATTCGGATTGGTTGATATTTCATCACGAATAGGAGGTACCCTAACCGGACCCGATGTTTTTGGAGCTAAATTATTAGGTTATTTA
>MENE01000128.1:4207-5244 GCA_001769005.1 Bacteroidetes bacterium GWA2_31_9b
GGCATCCCATGTTTGTTAAAGAGGTTTTCCCTTCTGTTTTATCTATAAATACAGGTATTCCTTTTCAGGCTTTTAATCGTAGTCCTATGTTGTATCTATCACATAAATTGGGTAGCTTTAAATTGATAGGTGCAGCCATTTATCAAAGCGACTATACGAGTTATGGCCCGGATGGAAAATCTGCCAAATACCTCAAAAACTCAGGAATACCAAATCTTCACCTGCAACTACAATTTATACCCGGTGATTTCTTATTTGGATTAGCAGCCGATTATAAATGTATTCAACCTCGAACAGTTGTTGATACATCAATTACCTCGGGTACTTTTTTTGTTGCCGACTCAAAATTAAATTCATTAGCATATATGGGCTTTTTTAAATATCAGCAACCTAAATTGGTTGTTAAAGGAAAAGCTGTTTATGGACAAAATCTTTCAGAAAGCATTATGCCTGGTGGATATGCTGTTAGCCAAATCGATAGTTTAACCGGAAACGAAGATTATACACCATTTAATCATTTATACTTATGGGCAAATGTGGTTTATGGCGATAAATTGAAAGTTGGAATATTTGGTGGATATACTAAAAATCTTGGTGCAAATGAAAATGTTCTATTTGGAGTGAATAAACCACAAACAAAAAGGTTGTATGGTATGGCTCTCGATATTGCATATTTATATAGAATTGCACCAATGGTAACTTATAAAATAAAAAACTTTCAACTTGGAGTTGAACTTGAATATACTGTTGCTGCATATGGAACGAACGATTTAGCAGATCATGGCAGAGTAAAGGACACACATGAAGTTTCAAATACCCGAGTATTATTTTCAGTATCGCACTATTTTTAGAATAATATAAATCCATATTGATGAAAAAAAACGATTTCATTTTTATTTTTTGCTTTATCATTTTTTTCTTACCCTTTTTTGTGTTTGATTCAGTATTTCAGTTTTACGAATCATTAAACAGAGATCATGGAATGATAATGAGTTTCGTTAAGTTTGCTATACTGGCAACAATTGGAGAATCAATAG
>MENE01000129.1:0-147 GCA_001769005.1 Bacteroidetes bacterium GWA2_31_9b
AATCCGGAATTTTGAAAAACCGGGAATAAGCCAATAAAAAATCCAGTACACCGGAGTATAATTTCCGAAACTTATGAGAAGCGATACAATTGCCATGATAAGAAAATATTTTTTCACTCTGTCCCATTTGGGAATTGCTAAAATCAA
>MENE01000129.1:178-3067 GCA_001769005.1 Bacteroidetes bacterium GWA2_31_9b
ATATTTCCGTCTGAAATCATCTGCGTCCCCCATGTTTTAACTCCTACAATTCGCGGTAAGATAAAATGGATGACATAGAGCGGATTTAATGATCCACTGATTGCAAAATCAGTCCCCAATTTCGTGCGCGCTGCCTCAGATGCAAGCTCAACAAATGGTATCAATTGAACAGCCGTTACTCCGATTGACATTCCGATGATAAGAAGGAATAAGAAGATCTTTTTAACCAGTCGGATATCAAATATATATAGGGAGTATGCGAAACATGCCAACAGTGTGTAGTATGTCATCTGTGGATGACCGGATATGATCTGCAAAGAAATCGCTATGACAGTCACAATACATGCTTTATATGTTTTATTTTGGAAAAATCCTATCCATGCCCATAAAACCCACGGCGTCCAAACGGCGGTATGAAGTGAAGATATATTGTCCGTATAGACTGCCATTGAACCGGAATACGTAAAGAGTAAAGCACCCGCAAGTGCGGGAAGAAAAAATCCTGTAAGACGCCGGAGGAGAACGTACATGCCAAAATAGGCAATCGCGAAATCAACAAATATAGACGCAGTTAATGCTCGAAATGGAGACAGGATAAGAAAAAATAGATTTGATGGATGCAGGAGTCCATATGCAATATCTGCAAAAAATGGAGTACCGGATAAAATGAGAGGATTCCAGAGTGGAAATCTTCCATTTAGGAGTTCGTTTGCCAGAAACACTCGTGTCGGCGTCATGAGGTTGAAATTATCCGACGCATAAAAGACGAAATCGTGAAACACGTGTCTTGGGAAAAAAAGTACAAGTGTAAGAAAAAATACTCCCGATGCAATGAATAATTCTTTATAAAACCGTTTCATACACTTTTCTAATCCTTTCGGCTATCAGCCGGACATCGTGTACACTCTCTGCCCGTCTCCTTGCACGTTTTGCCATCTCGAGACGAAGACGTGGGTGTTCCATGTAGTTTTTTATCATATGTGCAATTCCTACTGGATCATGCTCACGTACATATAACGCCGAGTCTCCGACGTTCTCCGGTATCCCTCCGCTTTGGGTAGTAACGAGAGGAAGTCCCATGCTTTGCGCCTCAAGAAGTACCGTACAGTACTGTTCCTGCCATGTAGGTGTTGAAATGCTTGGGGCTACGACAATATCCGCGGATCTGTATGCCTCCGGCATATGCTCATACGAAACGTGAGTATGATAAACGCGTGATGCAATACCGAGCTCTTGTTCTTTCTGAAGCATTTTATTATATTCTGATCCTTGTCCGATAAATGCAAATTGCATCTTTTGAGTAATTTTTTTATCCTTTAAAAGGATCGCTACTGCGTCGAGTAAATCATATACTCCTTTATATGTTTCAAGCCTGCCGGAATAGGTTATATTAAATGTATTACTATCGGGATTCGATATATGTTTCCAATGATTCACGCGAGGAGTAAAAATTCTCGTATCGATGCCATGACCAATGACGGTAATCTTAGAAGAATCGCATCCTTCCAACAGAAGAACTTCTTTCGTCTTATGTGTCAAGGCTATAATGTGATCAAGCTCTTCCCTTGCTCTTTTTTTATATGCGCGCCTGCCCCAGATGCCTTCATTGTTAAACGGGATATTTTCAAGAACCGTTGCGATAACTTTCTTGACATATCCTTTTTTCTTTGCATTCAGACACTGCTGTGTGTAATGGAAATAAGTTTCAGCCGTATGCACTAAATTAAAACCCTTTAATCGATTCTCGAGTCCCACTAAGTAATGTGCATCAATACATAATCGGTTGAGAACCGGCATTTTATATCTAAAATTTGGAATATCCATTGGTGAAGCAAGTTTTACAACAGGAAAAGAAAATCGTTCATGATAGGGCGTCAACGATCCGAAACCTGTAATATCGTAATATTTTGCAAGGGGCGCATATATCTGCATCTCATATGCGTTGAGGAATTTTCCCCGGACGATTGCAATTCTTGGTTTCATATAGTTATTTGTTCATATACACTGCAATCGTATAGGGCGTCACGAGTAGCATCCGTATGAATGTATGGATAAACAAACGCTTCACCCACCATGGCGTCCATGAAAGCGCATGTATATGTTGAGCAAACCGTATAAACGTAATTTTACTCTTTACTCTCATTTTCTCAAAAAAATTAGGAGTACCGGTAATTCCATATAGAACTGATGAAACGGTACCAATGTCTACCAGGTTACTTTGGAAAAATTGTTCATCAATTGCCTTCCATACTCCTGGAATTCCGCAGAATCCATCATGAAACGCAATAACGCCGCCTGAAACAACATATTTCTTCCATAACAGATAGTCCTGTTTGGTATGAATATAGTCATGAAGACCATCAATAAAAAGAAATGAAATTGGTTTGGACCAATGTCGTACTGCTCTTTGAGATGTAGATACAACTGGTTTAACGAAACGCGTGAGTCCGGCACCCCGGATATTTCGATTAAAGATAGATAGTGTAGAGACTCCTTTCTTCTTCCCCGCGACCAATATCCCCTCATGAGGATCCACAGCCCAGACAAACGCACTTTTTCCGGATGCGGAGAGCCCCGATGCAAGACAAATAGACGACTTTCCTTTCCAGCTGCCGATCTCCACTATTTCACCAGAAACTGGCACCATCCGCGCAGCATGATAAAGGAATAATGCTTCGTGATCCGAAAGCCATCCTTCTACATTTCTGACCTTACTGAGTAGTCGCGGTATCGAGGTTTTTATATAATGCATAGACATTTGAAGCAAAAATCTTCCATGTAAACTGTTTGCTTTTTTTGAATCCATGTTCTCTCATTTTTAATCGTAGCGAACTGTCTTTCGATACACGAACCAAAGTCTTGGCAAGCACATCAACGTGAGTAGGATCA
>MENE01000129.1:3097-4268 GCA_001769005.1 Bacteroidetes bacterium GWA2_31_9b
GGAAACGCTCCGACGCTGGAACAAATCACTGGACAGCCGGAAGCCATAGCTTCAACCGCCGGCAAACAAAATCCTTCAATTAAAGAGGGAGAGACAAACGCAACTGCCCCACGATAATACTTTGGCAAATCTTCGTCTTTGATATACCCGGTAATTTTTACACGCTCGTGAAGTTTGAGTGTCGTCATAGTTTCGTTAATTTCAGGATCTATCCAGTAATCTCCACCTACGAGAAGCAGATCATACGTTTTTTTTGAAACGTCGAGAAATTTTCGAAAGGATTGCAGCAGCATAGGGATATTTTTCTGCTTTTTGAGCGCCCCCACGAAAAGAAAATATGGCCTATCGGGCTTGTATACTTCTCCAAGGGGAACAAATCTAGTGTCAATCCCTTCATAACAAACTATAACCTTGTCGGGAGTTATGTCGTAATGAGATAAAATGTCACGTTTTGTTGCTTTTGAAACGGCAATAATTTTATCTGTGCGATACGCGAGCGTTTCCGTCTGGGTTTTTAACTTCCGCCTGGAATACTCATATAAATCCGGATATGATAAAAAACCTAAATCATGAATAAGTCCTATTTTTATTGCATTTGTACTAGGTATCATTTGCGATAATCCTAAAAACACATCGACCGGATGTCTTCGTAATTCTAAGGGAAGCTGGATCTGCGACCAACCGAATGCAGGACGAACAATGACGTTTCGCATATTATGACCAAATGAACTCATCACACCCGTCTCTATGGGTATAAAACTATACAAACGGTACTCATGTGTTATATCAATCAAAGAAAGATATTTTAGAAGATTAAGCGTCACGCGGTATACCCCGACTTTAAGTCGATCGTCCCGCACAGACAATGCTCCTGCGTCTACACCAACTATCATATCGTCCTCTTTTCTCCAAACGCTCGGATAAAATAATCTTTACATCCCGTAAGCGCCCCGATATTATGACTCCTCCAATATTCAAATATTGTTTTTGGCAACCGGAGATACTCATACATTTTTACCCGTAAAGGCGCCATTCGTTCCACAAATAGTAAATGATTTCGTGCCAGATAATACTCATGGAGAAACGATCCTTTTCCAAGCGATGAAGTATCAATATGTTCTATGCCATCGAGTGGAATATGTACTAAAGGAAAGCCGGCTTTTTTTGCACG
>MENE01000129.1:4386-5779 GCA_001769005.1 Bacteroidetes bacterium GWA2_31_9b
TCGATATTTGTATGTCTTGATTTAATAGTATTAACCATTTCGGATTATTATGCAGTGCATTTTTTATACCAATATTCATCCCTCCTGCAAAACCAAAATTTTTCGCTGTTTGAATAAAAGTTACATGCTTATTAACATGTTTTTTGGGAATATGATATCTA
Source organism: Bacteroidetes bacterium GWA2_31_9b (assembly GCA_001769005.1). Lineage (GTDB taxonomy): Bacteria > Bacteroidota > Bacteroidia > Bacteroidales > UBA12077 > UBA12077. The sequence goes on from MENE01000129.1 coordinate 4,548, forward strand.
GAATCATTTATTGGCGTATTGTCCACCACAATAACAGGCATCGATTGCGCGCCATGGATCAATTGCGTGACGCGTTGTACATCGGGATAATAACTAAGGATGACAGAACAAATAGAGTTATACATAGCGTGATGATTCTTTTTTACATGTAACGACGAATTGCACACCGAATACTGTAGGAAATATATTCGATACAACGTACTGGATATATTTGGGAATATGACGAAAAAATCTACCGGCAATTGGTATCTGACCAAAATCAGCAGACACCATAAAGTGTTCTATTTCCCACCCATTTAAACGCAACAATTTCATAAGTGTTTGCTTTGTAAAAAAGTGTACATGAGTTTCATCGAGAATGCCATGATTCGTATAGGTAAAATGACCAAATAGTAAAGACAATCGAATCGAGATATGGGCGATGTTAGGTGTGGAAATTATAATTCTTCCATCATTTTTCAGTTTTTGACCAATCCACTTAAGCAATGTGTCTCTGTTTTGGATATGTTCAAGTACATCAAGCAGCAAAACGTAATTGAATGTATGTGGAGATATATGGAGCGATTCGACTTTTTCAAGATCTCCCTGAAGCGTGTTCACGCACCATTTTCGTGCCAGCACTACCGCTTCCCTTTTATTCTCCACACCGGTAACCTCACAATGTTTTTTCTTCAATTCTTTTGCAAAGTACCCGGTAGCACATCCCAGATCCAATACGTTTGAATGTGGCTTGATCGCGTTATATACCAACATGTGAGACTCATATTGCCGATGATTAAATTCTGTGTATTTCATGTTATTTTCTTATACCATGCAAGAAAATATCCTGCAGAAATAGACAATGAAAAAAGTACATGCGCTCGAAATCCTGCATAGCCGTCCAAAAAACCTTTTCCGTGAATAAATCCGTCAAATAAAAGTTTCCAGAAAGATGAACATCCTAACCAAAATAACTGCATGATAGAAAACCGTCTCTTTTGCAGTTCCGTTGCTTGTATACGAATGTATGGCATCATGTTTTTAAAATCCAGCCACGATGTGTATTTCGGATTCGTGGGAAAGTGTAGGATGTCGAGTGGCAGCTCTTTCGTTCTTTCTTTCGGGATTGTCAACTGTTCATGTATTGCACCTACGTATCGATATTCTTTTTTGTTTCGAAACAATCGCAACTGGTAATCCGGATAGAAAAAACCGTATCGGAGATATCTAACTTTTGATATATATGTTTTTCG
>MENE01000129.1:5806-8365 GCA_001769005.1 Bacteroidetes bacterium GWA2_31_9b
TTTGTGTTGGCGTAATATAATTTATCAAGATGTGCCCAGTAAATTGCACCTAAACACATTGGGCAAGGTTCGCACGATGAATAAATTGTACATCCGCTAAGGTCAAATGTACCTAGTTTTTTTGAAGCTTCGCGTATTGCGTTTACTTCGGCATGAGCTGTGGGGTCATTATTTGCAGTTACTCGGTTAACTCCATGGGCAATAATTTCTCCATTTTTAACAATAACAGCCCCAAAAGGACCTCCGTTTTCATCAATATTCTTCACAGAAAGCTCAATAGCTGCTTTCATGAAAAACTCATCATTCTTTACCATTGTCATCCGTTTGTTTGTGTTTAATTTTTTCGTTATTTAAAAGAAAAAGCGCATAAAAATACGAAAAAAATGAGATTCCTGTTTGTGTTTCTAAAGTATCTTCGTTTAGCATTGATAACATTGCAATTAAAAAGAAAGTAGTAAGCAAAAAATTTCTATATCCTTTGCTTTGAAAGTAGGGATAAATAAGAGCTATAAAAACAACAAGAAATCCAAAAATACCAAATGTGAGTAAAAAAGTAATATATTGATTGTGAGCTCTTAACTGTCTGTTTGTAGGCAATTGACTACTATCTTTTTTATATTGATTCGAAAATTCATCTTTTACATCACCAGTTCCAACTCCAATCCAAAAATTTGATTTAATTATTTTAATTGCAGTTTCAATATAAACGATTCGCTGTGTAAGTGAGTTTCCCGCAGGATTCTGTCCTTTTTTATAAACATCTATTTCCCATAAAATCTGATAGATCCTCGGATATAAAGAGAATTTATTTGTATAGATATAATTTGCTATTCCATTTTCTATGTTTTTTATATCAGAATCAGATAATTTTGAAACTCCCATAGAATCTTTACGAAAACCTTTTGAAGTTAAATATCTTACAGCAGTATAACTCAAATCCTGACCAAGCTTATCTTTATCTGAAAAATTTATTTTGCTTCGTTTATTCCATTCCCTTTCCAATTCATCATTACAGTAATAGATCCAAACATAATTCCCATTTTCAATCTGCTTATCGTTTATATTATGAGAATAAGGATTTCCCGAGGAAGTGAAAATTCCAAGCGATTCAGGCTCAATTTTCTCTACAGAATAAAATTTGGAAACAGAGTGAGTTAAAAATGATGCAGCAACTAAGAACAATGTAATTAGCGATAGTTGAAGAAATAAGCGGGATACTACATATTTAATCTTAAAAGAAATAAACCCAAGAACAACTATGAGTGTAATAAATAATATAAAAATAGCAGTTAGAGATTTTAAAATAAAGAGAAACGCAATCAGCCACAATAGAGGGAAAACTAATCCGATTTTTATTTTATTAGGAATAGAATACTCTTTTGAAAAGATAATATATCCCAAAGAAAAAATGGCAATATTTATTAATAGGCCAAATCTGATATGAGAAATAAAAACTGAAATTCCGCGAAAACTAGTTATCGGATAATCGATTATTCCTGTAAATATTGAAGTACTGATAATACTTGATGCAATAATAGCAGCAGAAAACCATAATAAAATATTTCGAATAGCGATTTTTGATAATGGTTTGGAAGAAAAAATAAGAAAAGGAAAAAAAACAATTAAAATTTTATTTTTTAAATCGTGAAAAGCGTAATCGAAGTTTGTAGTATTAAACAACCAAAAAATATGAACCAAGAAGAGAATAAGAAAAGCCCAGAAAGATTTATTATTTTTTAATTGTTCAAATTTATTTTTATAATCACCCTCTAAACCCCAATTTGTTATTAGAATGATATACGAAATCGAAAGAGTGAATTTTGATAATGGCAAACTAACAGCTGCCAAAACTAAAGCCCAGAAATATATTTTAGAGTGATTAAAAGTAATTCCCCACAAAGTCATATTATCTCTTTTTGTATTTTGTAAACATAAACAAAGATACTCATCAAACTTAAAATCAAAAAAAAAATTGCAAAACAGATTAATCTTTTTGCTAGTTAAGTTTCTGATTTAAATAATTTAATTAATTTTGCGGCTCGTTATATGAATTTCGTAAACGAAAATTTGCACTAGATAAACGGAATAAGTTATTAACAAATAATTTGTTAATAATTTAATTGTTATATAAAAAATAATTGTATTTTTGCAATCCGCAAAATAATGCAAGGGATATTTGTATATAGGTATTAATTAAAAAGTTAGGAGTAAAAGTGGATACATTAAGTTACAAAACAGTATCGGCCAACAAAGCAACCGTAAAAAAAGAGTGGGTGCTTGTTGATGCAAAAGATGAGGTTTTAGGACGGTTAGCTTCTAAAGTTGCTTTTATGTTGAGAGGGAAACATAAACCTTCTTTCACTCCACATGTGGATTGTGGGGACAATGTAATTGTAATCAACGCTAGCCAAATTAAGTTAACCGGTAATAAATTAACAGATAAACAATATGTTCGTCATACTGGTTATCCTGGAGGACAACGATTTACTAATCCGGAAGAATTATTAAAGAAAAAGCCAATTAGAGTTGTGGAAGTTGCAATTAAAGGGATGTTACAAA
>MENE01000129.1:8383-16116 GCA_001769005.1 Bacteroidetes bacterium GWA2_31_9b
CACAATATAGAAATCTATTTGTATACGAAGGTAGTGAACATCCACATGAAGCACAGCAGCCTAAGTTAATCGATTTAAACACAATTATATAATTATTGTATGGAAGTAATAAATGCTTTAGGAAGAAGAAAAGCCGCTGTGGCTCGAGTTTATTTAAGAGAAGGAAAAGGAAGTTTTATCGTTAACGATCGTGAAATTGAAAACTTTTTTCCAACAGAAACACTTCAGTATATTGCCAAACAACCACTTAATGTTCTTGGTTTAGAAGGTAAATACGACATTAAAGTGAATATCTTTGGTGGTGGTGTTAAAGGACAAGCAGAAGCTGTTCGTTTGGGAATTGCACGTGCGTTATTAGAAGTTAATCCTGAGTTCCGACCAGCTTTAAAGAAAGAAGGTTTCTTAACTCGTGATCCACGCGAAGTAGAACGTAAAAAACCAGGACAACCAAAAGCACGTAAGAAGTTTCAATTTAGTAAACGATAGGATATTAATAATCCGTTTTAGGATAATAGTCCGTTTAGTATCTAAATTGTTGAGACTTTCCGACTGAGGAGCTACTCAGCAATTGCTTAGTAAAAAGAATGTAAACGTTTAAAAAAAAAGTAAATGTCTAGAACAAATTTTGATGAATTATTAGATGCAGGTGTACACTTTGGTCACCTCAAAAGAAAATGGAATCCAGCTATGGCTCCTTATATTTTTATGGAGAGAAATGGAATTCACATTATTGACCTTCAGAAAACGGAAGTAAAATTAAACGAAGCTTGTAATGCAATTAAACAAATTGCAAAATCAGGTCGAAAAATTTTATTTGTAGCTACAAAAAAACAAGCTAAAGATATCGTTGTAGAAAAAGTAGAATCTACCAAAATGCCATATGTTACTGAACGCTGGCCTGGAGGTATGTTAACCAATTTCCCAACTATTCGTAGAGCAGTAAAAAAAATGTCTTCAATTGATAAAATGTTAGTTGATGGAACATTTAATAACCTTGCAAAAAGAGAAAAACTACAAGTAACTCGTCAAAGAGCTAAACTTGAAAAAATGCTTGGTAGCATTGCAGATATGACAAGACTACCTGCAGCGATGTTTGTTATTGATGTATGCAAAGAACATATTGCTGTTCGTGAAGCAAAACGTCTGAATATCCCTTTATTTGCTATAGTTGATACCAATTCAGATCCTTCACCAATTGATTTTTCAATCCCAGCAAATGACGATGCATCTAAATCAATATCTTTAATTCTTGATAAAATTACAGATGCTATTAAAGAAGGTCTTGAAGAAAGAAAATTAGAAAAAGATAAAGAAGTTCCTTCAAAAGACAAAAAATCAGATGGCAGAAATGCAAAACCTGATTTTAAGAAAACAAGAGCTAGAAAACCTAGAAATGAAGAGGCTGGTAGCGCTGAAGAGAATGAAGAAATAGTTGAAGACGATGATATTACAGTTAGTACTGATATCGAAGTTGAAGAATAGTTTAAAATAAGTAAAAATATATATAATGGCTCAAATTACAGCAGCAGATGTAAGTAAATTACGTCACATGACCGGAGCAGGTATGATGGATTGCAAAAAAGCTCTTACCGAATCTGATGGTGATTTCGATAAAGCAATTCAAATCATCAGAGAAAGAGGACAATCAGTTGCAAATAAAAGATCCGACAGAGAAGCTAGTGAAGGAGTTGTTTTAGCTACTACAAATTCTAATAATACAACAGGGTACATTATTGCATTGAAATGCGAGACAGACTTCGTTGCAAAAAATGAAAATTTTGTAAAATTTGCTGAAAAAATTGCTCATATTGCTATTGAGAAAAATCCAAAATCTCTTGATGAATTAAAAGCACTTAATTTTGAAGGTGCTACTTTAGCTGAAAAAATTATCGAACAAACAGGTATTATTGGTGAAAAAATCGAAATATCTGATTTTGAAAAAATTGATGCAGCTCATGTATCTACCTATATTCACAGTGATAAAAAGTTAGCAACATTAGTGGGTTTCAACAAAGCAGGATTTAATGTTCAAGTTGGTAAAGATGTAGCAATGCAAATTGCTGCAATGGATCCAGTAGCTATTGATAAAGATTTTGTTACTCAGGAAGTTATTGAAAAAGAACTTGAGATTGGCAGACATCAAGCTATAGCTGATGGTAAATCAGGAGATCTTGTTGAAAAAATTGCTCAGGGAAAACTTGGAAAATTTTATAAAGACAGTACTTTGTTAAACCAGGATTTTATAAAAGAAAGTAAAATATCTGTAAAACAATACTTGCAACAAGCTGATAAAGATCTTACTGTTACTGCATTTAAAAGATGCTCTATTAAACAATAAGAGTAAAATAAATATATGTGAAAGGGAATTCAATTCTGAATTCCCTTTTTTATTAATAATTTTGTATCACAAGTGTGTTTGGACCGGTCATCACCGTTTTATATTCAACCAGGTTTCTTTTTGCTGGTCCGTTAAAAATTGAACCAGCTTGTTCACCAGTCATCAGGAACTTTGAACCACAACAAGGGCAAACCAAAATCCCATAAAAATCCGGATCATCTTCAAGAATACAGCTTGATTTTGCTTCGTGAGTACAAGCACGATCAAAAGTGACATAATTATTTTCGAATATTCTTACAATAATTAATCCTCCTAAACCATATCCATCAACAAATGCATGTTCACCTTCAGCAATAAATCCAATTTGATCAATATAAATGGTTGTATTTACATAAATATGGGGAAAGTTTGAAGCTGAATCATCGTCGCATTGTGCAAACAAAACAACCAGTAAAAATGGTAAATAAAAAAAACGTATTTTTGATTTTGAGATAAATTTATTCATATTCAGTCAATTTATTATACAAAAATACACAAATGCTTTCCATATTAAAGCGAACATTCTTATTAATTATTGTTTTGGGAATGGTTTTGGGTTGTAAAACAAGAGCCCTCACAAGTGCCGAAAAATCAGAAAAAATAAAATCAGAAATTTCGAAGAAGCAAAAAGCAGAAAAAGAAAAAAAGAGAAATGCAGGGTATAAGAGGCATATTGATATGCAGGCAGAGAGTACCCGTGAATCAATGAAACGTAATAAAGAACAATCTGATAAGTGGAGAGAAGATAATTATCGAAAAAAATCGTTTTTAAATAGAGTAAGGGATTTTTTCGAATCACTAAAACCAAAACCTAGGCCTAAAGATGGCATTTATACAAAAGAACAAAAAAAAGGAAGGAAACAATTTTTTTTGAAACGAATGTTTAAGAAGAAAAGAAAATAGTAAAGAAGATATATCAAGCTAATATTAAATTTATCTGTAGGTTTCGAATCATTTTATTATCGAGAAATAATTGTTATACAGTTATTTATTCTAAAATTTAATTTAGAAAGAAAGATTCGTTCTAATTTTATTAATTTAAAAATGTAACTATAAATTTTGTAGTGATTTAAAAATTTTTTAATTAAATTTGTATCATATAAGAAGAATTCTGCCCAGGTAGAATTCTTCTTATATTATTTTATATGCATTTGTAAAAAAACAAGTATTATGACAAATATTTCTTATGTTACAGAACAAGGCTTGGAAAGACTGAAAAAAGAACTTGAACAGTTAGAGACAGTTGAAAGACCAAAAATTTCGCAGCAGATAGCCGAAGCACGTGATAAAGGCGATTTGTCGGAAAATGCAGAATACGATGCTGCAAAAGAAGCCCAAGGAATGCTAGAAATGAAAATCAACAAATTGAAAGATGTTGTAGCTCATTCACGAATTCTGGATCAGTCGTTATTAAATACTTCAACAGTACAAATTCTGAATAAGGTTCGGATTAAAAATAAAAAGAACGATACAGTTATGCAATATACCCTTGTTTCGGAGAGTGAAGCAAATCTGAAAGAAGGGAGAATTTCTGTAAATACACCAATTGCAAAAGCATTGTTGGGTAAAAAAGTTGGAGATGTAGTAAATGTTGTGATACCTTCGGGAACTGTTGAGTTCGAAGTGATGGAGATTTCACTCTAAAATTCGATAATATGGCATCAATTTTCACAAAAATTGTAAACGGAGAGATTCCATCGTACAAGATAGCTGAAGACGAAAATTACTATGCTTTCTTAGATATTTTTCCTTTGGCAAAAGGACACACTTTAGTTATTCCTAAAATTGAAACCGATTATTTATTCGATCTGGACGATCAAACCCTATCTGGACTTTCTGTTTTTGCAAAACGTGTAGCAAAAGCTATTGATAAAATCATTCCATGCAAAAGAGTAGGAGTGGTTGTTTTAGGACTTGAAGTGCCACATGCACATATTCATTTAATTCCGCTAAACAGCGAAGCTGATGCCAGTTTCTCAAAACCAAAACTGAAATTATCGGAAACAGAATTTAAAGAAATAGCACAAAAGATAAGTGCTGCATTCGAATAATTAAAGGTACAATTAGTAATTAAACAGTATAATCCGAAGTAAAAATGCTCCGGATTTTTTATTTACTATTTATAAGTTGAAAAAAACTTCTGTATATACCGATACTAAAACGATTCCTAATTTCGTTTTTAATCAAATAAAGCATTAAATATTCGCTGAAAAAATACTCAAAAAAGCATCAACTCTTTACTCCGAATCACGTATAATATATTAGAAGCCGGCTTTTAGCGAAAATTGAGGGAAGTTAAAAAATGAATCACTTAATACCCTAAAACTATGAAAACGAAAAAATCAAAAAAAGCAAACCTGGAAAATAAGCGGAGCTTGTTTTTCCAAATAGGCATTATACTTGTTCTTACAAGTGTACTTGTTGCTTTTGAATGGTCAGTAAAAGTAACAAAACCTCATGTTTTTGAAACTTTTATTGGAGGTGAACCAATTGAGTTATCAACACCTATTACACGGCCTGAACAAGAAAAGAAAGATCAGGTTAAAGCTCCTGTACCTACAAATGAACCAATTGTTGTTCCTGACAAAACAAAAATAGAGGAAGATCCATATTTTCTTCCAACAGATGAAAATGATTATGTAATTCCGGTTTTTGTAACTCCGGAAGAGAAAGATATAGATTCAACATATATTAAAGTAGAAATTTATCCCAAGTTTATGGGAAAAGGCGATAAAGCATTTCGTGAGTGGATTATGAGCCAAATTGAATTCCCTCAAGATGCTATTGATAATGGATTAACCGGCAAAGTTCAAGTTCAGTTTATTGTTGGAACCGATGGTAAACTATATGACATAACACTTTTAAGAACAGTACATCCTGTAATCGATAAAGAAGTTCTTCGTGTTATTAGTAAATCTCCTGAATGGGAACCCGCAATTCAATCGGGTAGATATGTTAAAGCTATGTACGGAATAAGCATACAGTTTCAATTTAAATAACCGAATAAACAAGTTTCTCAATGAAGCCGGTTGAAAAGCCGGCTTTTTTTATTCAATTTATACATCCCGATAAAAATGATTAACTTTGCTCCCTCATAAATTTTTTAAAACAAGAATAATAACGAATGCCAAAATATATAGATAACGCCACAGAACCTGAATATGCAGTATTGGTTGGAGTAATTAATCAGCAACAGAACGAACAGCAAGTAACTGAATATTTGGATGAACTGGCCTTTTTAATTGAAACTGCCGGAGCAATTCCTTTAAAACGGTATACTCAAAAAATGAGCCTTCCGAATTCAAGAACATTTATCGGCGAAGGGAAATTAGCCGAAATTGATTCTTTTGTTAAAGAAAAGGAAATTGACATGGTGATTTTCGATGATGATTTAACACCAACACAACTTCGTAATATAGAGAAAGTTCTTCAATGCAAAATTTTAGACAGAACAAACCTCATTCTCGATATTTTTGCCAAACGAGCACAAACTGCACATGCCAAAACACAGGTTGAGCTTGCACAATATGAATATTTATTGCCACGGTTAGCCGGTATGTGGACACACCTTGAGCGTCAGCGTGGGGGTATTGGTATGCGCGGACCAGGTGAACGTGAGATTGAAACTGACAGACGAATTGTACGTGATAAAATAGCCTTACTAAAAGAGCAGCTTAAAAAAATTGATAAGCAAATGGCTACACAACGCAAGAATCGTGGAAGAATGGTTCGTGTAGCACTTGTAGGATATACCAATGTGGGTAAATCTACCATTATGAATTTAATAAGCAAATCGGATGTTTTTGCAGAAGATAAGCTATTTGCAACACTCGATACTACTGTTCGAAAAGTAGTAATTGATAATTTGCCTTTTTTAATTTCTGACACCGTAGGATTTATTCGTAAGCTGCCTCATAGTTTGGTGGAATCATTCAAGTCAACACTCGATGAGGTTCGCGAATCGGATATCTTATTGCATGTAGTTGATATTTCGCATCCGAATTTCGAAGAACAGATTCAGGTAGTAAATGAAACATTAAAAGAAATTGGCTCAGCGGAAACTGTTTCGTATCTCGTATTTAATAAGATTGATGCGTATACCTACGATAAAAAAGATGATGACGATCTTACTCCCCGAACAGAGCAAAACTATTCACTCGATGAACTAAAAAATATGTGGATTGCAAAAAACAACGAATCCTGTATTTTTATATCAGCAAAACAAAAAATCAATATTGAAAATTTCAAAAAGTTACTTTACGATAAGGTTCGTGAAATGCATATTGAAAGATATCCTTACGATAAGTTCTTGTATTAGAATGTTTAGACATATAGAAATTACATTTTAAAATAATAATTCCTCCACTCTCTGTTTTACTTGATTCTACTGAAATCAGAATAAAATAATTACTTAAATCCTAAGAACTAAAATAGTCTTACGATAATTCAATTTTTACAACTTAAAATAATTTAACAAATAAATATAAAATTCAATTATGCCATTTCAATCATTAAACATTATAGAACCTATTTTACAAGCATTAAAAGAAGAAGGCTATACTATTCCAACACCAATTCAAGCACAATCTATTCCAATTGTTTTACAAGGTACTGATTTACTCGGCTGCGCCCAAACGGGAACCGGTAAAACAGCTGCATTTGCTATTCCTATACTTCAATTATTATGTGCAAATAAAGCCTACGATAGAAAAAGAAAAATAAGAAGTTTGATTGTTACCCCAACAAGAGAACTAGCTATTCAAATCGGCGAAAGTTTTAAATCGTATGGTCGACATACAGGATTAAAACATACAGTAATATTTGGAGGAGTGAATCAAAATCCACAAACATCATCTTTACAAGGCGGAGTTGATATTTTGATTGCAACACCGGGTCGTTTATTAGATCTTATGAACCAAGGACACCTGAGTTTGAGTAATGTAGAAATATTTGTTCTGGACGAAGCTGATCGTATGCTGGATATGGGGTTTATTCACGATGTAAAAAGAATGTTAGCCGTTCTTCCGAAACACAGACAATCGCTTTTCTTTTCAGCTACAATGCCGCCCGAAATCGTAAAGCTTGCAAGTACTATCTTGAGGAATCCTTCAAAGGTATCGGTAACTCCCGTTTCATCAACAGTTGATATCATTAAGCAATTTGTTTATTTTGTCGACAAAGGAAATAAAAACGCCTTATTAATTGATATTTTAAAAGATACTGCCATTAAAACTGTTTTGGTTTTTACAAGAACAAAGCATGGAGCCGATAAAGTAGTACGGATTCTGTTAAATCATCATATAAAAGCTGAAGCAATACATGGCAACAAAGCACAAAATGCGCGACAACGTGCTTT
>MENE01000129.1:16179-17916 GCA_001769005.1 Bacteroidetes bacterium GWA2_31_9b
CGATATTGATGATTTAGAATATGTGATTAATTATGAAATACCCAATATTGCAGAAACCTATGTTCATCGTATTGGAAGAACAGGTAGGGCGGGAGCAATAGGTACTGCATTTTCGTTTTGTGATGCAGAAGAAAAAGATTACTTACGCGATGTTGAAAAATTGATTTCAAAGAAAATAGAGATTATTGATAATCACCCTTTTCCATTGATAGATCACAATCCAGTGAAAGCTCCGAAACAAAGTCAGAGAGGCAGAAATACAGGACACTCAAGACCAAAGCCATCAGGAAATAATAATTCTAATAGGAGGTATGGTAAACCGAAAACTTCGCGTTAGGTTTGACTTATTAGAAATAATGATATTGGTAGTTCGTTGTTTTCGATTTTGTCGTTTCACATTTCAATTTTTTTGATGTGCTCAGCCTCCCTTTGCCGAGTTTTCATTAGTCATTTTCTTCGTAGTAATACGAGTAGTCAATCCCTTTCATAAACATTTCGCGGTTGTTAATTTGGGAGGTGAGTGCTTTTTTTAAAAGCGTTTTTAGAACACTACTTTTAGTTGGACTTAACATCATTGCATTCATATACTCTTGCTTGCTTATTTTACTCCAATCCACGTATTTTTTAAGGCGTTTTTTTAGTATCAAATCCAGCCATATTCGGGCGCATCTGCCATTACCTTCCATAAAAGGGTGTGCAATGTTTATTTCTACATATTTTTTTACGATTTCGTCAAATGTAGTTTCGGGCATGACTTCAATTTGCTTTAATGTGTCGCCTAAAAAGTGTGATACGGCAAATTGAAAACCACCTTTTGAAATGTTTTTTTGTCTGATTTGCCCCGCAAAATCATACAATCCGCCAAACAAATAAGCATGAATTTGTTGCAAGCCTTTGGTTGTGCCAACTTCTATGCTGTTGATAAAAGAACTTTCAAACAATGCATAGGCTTTTGTTTTACTTTTCCCATCAATGCTTTCATCACTGAAAGTAAACCATTCTATAAATCGGTTTGCCTTTTTGCCCGGAAATTCTTTACCTAAGGCAATAATGCCCTTGTAATCCAACATATCGGTTAAATATCGTTTACTGTCACTAGCTAAAAGTTTCAGTTGGATAGTGCCACTAACCAACTCATTGTTTTCTTTTTTCAATTTGGATTTAAGATATTTCCAATAGTTGCGGGTTTTAGTGTAATCGTTTTGGTCGGTAAGCACAGCTACAATATCCAACACACTAAACCACCACTTGTTGTTTTGCTCGTCCCAAAAAGCTCGCACTTCGCGGTCGTCAAAAAAACGTATGGATATTTTTGCATTACTCATTATATTATAGTTACTATTTTAGCAATTAGTAATTATCCGCCCAAAGTTATTATAATTTTTATCTTGTGATTGTTATATACTGTGTCACGTTATAATGACAGCCAACTTATTCTTATATGCCCTTTCAACAATTCATTTCTAAATCATCTTGTTCTTAACTAGATACTCAGCTATCTGAACAGCATTTGTAGCTGCACCTTTACGAAGATTGTCTGAAACAATCCACAAGTTTAAGCTCTTGGGTTGTGAAAAATCGCGACGAATACGGCCAACAAAGACTTCGTCTTTACCATGAGCGTATTTAGGCATAGGGTAAATATTTTTCTCCGGATCATCCTGCAAAGTTATGCCGGGAGAATCTGCTAAAAGTTTTTTAAGTTCAGTTAATTCAAAATCGTTTTCGAATTCAATA
>MENE01000129.1:17950-22857 GCA_001769005.1 Bacteroidetes bacterium GWA2_31_9b
TACGAACTACTGTTGATGTAAGTTGAATACTTTGATCGCCAATAATCTTGCGTGTTTCGTTCACAAGTTTTGTTTCTTCTGATGTATATCCGTTGTCTTCAAATGACCCTCCATGAGGAAAACAATTTAAATCGATTGGATGTGGATAAGCCATATCTCCGGAAATACCTTTGCGTTCGTTTTCAAGTTGTTTAACCGCTTTTACTCCTGTACCGGTAACCGATTGGTAAGTTGAAACAACCACTCGTTTTATTTTATATTTTTTATGTAAAGGAGCCAAAGCAACTACCAGTTGAATTGTAGAGCAATTGGGATTAGCAATTATTTTATCTGATTTTGTAAGTACATGTGCATTTACTTCGGGAACAATGAGTTTAATGTTCTCGTACATTCTCCAAGCCGACGAATTATCGATTACTGTTGTTCCAGCTTTTGCAAATTCAGGAGCCCATTGCAACGATGTTGATCCTCCGGCTGAGAAGATTGCGATATCGGGCTTTAATGAAATGGCCTGTTTCATACCAATAACTTCGAGCTGTGTGTTATTAAAATTGATTTTTTTACCAATAGAATTTTCTGATGCAACAGCTAAAATTTCGGTAAACGGAAATTTGCGTTCTAAAAGAACTTGCAACATAACATTGCCAACTAATCCGGTGGCTCCAACAACAGCAATTTTCATTATAAAAGTTTTTAAAATCTGGGTTTAATAATCTTTATACTGAGCGGTCATAAATTATTATTTGAGATGCTTTAACACTATTATATATCAAATACTTACGTAATTTTATAATACTCAATTTATGACCAGTCGAAGTATAACTCAAAATCATTTTGTATCTTTCAAAAATAAATATTTAATCAATATATACATGATTAAAAAGCTATTATTTCTTCTCACATTTATTCCCTTAACAACATTAGCCCAGTTTTCTGATGATTTTGAAGATGGGGATATTTCGAACTGGACACAAAGTGTTGTTGGACATTGGGCTGCAAGCATTACAAGTCCTATAAGTGGAACATATTCGGTACAACAGGTATTTAATAGTGCTGCTGATTCTAGAGATCAAATTTCAATTGAATTACCAATAATGGATTTAACTGCTCAAACTGTAGTTTGGCGTTTTCGGGTAAAACATGGTTACGATCCTTCATCAGCGAATAATTGGGGTATTTTTCTTACCAGTAGTAGCAATGCTGAAGGAATGTTTTCGGGAGGAACAGCAAATGGATATGTATTAGGAGTGAATTATTCCGGTTCCGATGATAGTTTGCGATTATGGAAAGTTATTAATGGTACTGGAACAAAAGTTTTAACTACATCAATTAACTGGCAAACGCAGGTTGGAATAGCTTTAGCTCCGGCAATTGAAGTAGTAAAAAGCAAAGATGGGTTATGGCAAATTCGTGTTGATATAAATGGATCATTTAGTAGTTTAACTTTAGTAGGTGAGGGAACAGATAATAGTTATTCGTATTCAGATTATTTTGGAATTTACTATAAATATTCATTATCCCAAGATTTAAAACTTTGGTTCGATGAATTATCAATTGAAACGTATGATACAATTAGTCCTTTTATAACGAGTCTAAATGTGAAAACTTCAGGAAATATTGAAATTGCTTTTAATGAAAAAATGGATTCTGTTTCTTTATTGAATACCCTGAATTATTTTGTTGATGGAAGCATTGGAAATCCTGATTCTGTTTCGCTGAATACGTCTGATTTTAAAACTGTAAATCTATTTTTTAATGAGAAATTAAATAATGAGCAGGAATACCAGATTCAGGTTCAGAATTGTGAAGATTTGAAGAAAAATAGTATAATCGACACAATTTTAAATTTTACTTACGAGTATATTAAACCACTAAATCTGGAAATTACTTCATCGAACGAATTAACAGTAACATTTTCAAGAGAAACAGACATTTCGAGTGCTGAAAATCCAATGAATTATTTTTTAAATAATGGTGCAAATAATCCTCAATCAGCAACAATTATTACAAACGATTCCTCTAAAGTCCTTTTAGAATTTAGTAACAACTTTATTAATAGAACCTATTATAATTTGTCAATACAGGATGTTGCCGATAGAAACCAGGATACCATGCTCAACGCTGATTTATCGTTTTTATATTTTATACCACAACCAAATGATATTGTAATAAACGAAATACTGGCTGACCCTACACCTGAAGTTAATCTCCCCGGTTATGAGTATGTCGAGATTTTTAATACAACACCCTTTGATATTGATATTACAGGATGGGAAATAAAAATTGGGGCAACTGAAAAAACACTCACTTCGTATGTTTTAGATTCAGCTTCATATCTTATTCTATGTAATTCATCTGCGATTGATGATTTAAGCCTATATGGAGATGTTCTTGAAATTTCATCTTTCCCAACTATATCTAATTCAGGAACAACAATTACGCTATCGAAACCCGATAATACTCAAATTTCAACTGTTAGTTTTTCAACCGAATGGTACAACGATAACAACAAAGTTGATGGTGGTTGGTCTATCGAGCGAATTGATCCGTTAAATAATTGTTCTGGAATAAACAATTGGAGAGCTTCTGTTGATGCAAACGGAGGAACACCAGGAACAGTTAATTCCGTTTATGCAACTAATATCGACAACATCCCTCCAACGATTCAGAGTTCTGAAGTAATTTCAGCTAATCAACTTCGCATAACATATAACGAAGTGGTGGATTCGTTAACTGCTCTTATTAAATCAAACTATTCTGTGAATGAAAGTATTGGAATTCCTGCTTCGATTGTTTTAAGTGCAGACTTGAAACAAGTTGATTTAGAATTTACAAATCAATTTCCCGAGAATTTGAACATGGTATTAACCATTACAAACATTTCAGATTTATGTGGGAATACTCAAGCATTGGAAGACGTCAATTTCTCCTATTATATTATTCAACCATACGATATTTTAATTAATGAAATAATGGCCGATCCCGAACCTGTTGTTTATATGCCGGAGTATGAATATATTGAGATCTTTAACACAACCGCTTATAACATAAGTCTTTCAGGATGGACTCTTGCTGTTGGCTCTACAATCAGAACATTCCCATCATATACTATTGAGCCGAATGCATATCTGATATTGTGCAGTGATGAGTCATATTTACTGTATAGTGAATATGGAAATACGATTGTAGTTACAGGATTTCCATCGTTAACCAATTCCGGACAAACAATTACTTTACGAAATAAGGAAAGTAAGGTAATCTCATCGGTATCATATTCCGATAGCTGGTATAAAAATGTTATGAAAGCCGATGGAGGTTGGTCGCTTGAACAAATTGATCCCTATAATCCCTGTGGAGGAGAATCCAACTGGCTTGCATCAGAAAATAGCAACGGAGGAACACCGTGTCAGCAGAATTCTGTATTTAGTACTAATCCCGATAACAATGCCCCTGAGTTGTTACGAATAGGTTTTCTGAATGATACAACAATTCAAGTATATTTTAATGAATCCATTGATAGTATTTCTACAATGCAATTGAGTAATTATGAAGTTGATAATAGTGTTGGTTATCCCGAATCAATAAGCCTTATTGGTCCTACATATCAATCAGTATTGTTAAATTTTAATAATCCTTTTTTATCTAGTATTATTTATACACTGGAGATTACAGGAGTAACCGATTGTACAGGGAATGAAATTGGTACTAAAAACTCTGCCCAGTTTTCAAAACCTGTTTCACCTGAGCTCAACGATATTGTTATCAATGAAATCTTATTTAATCCACGAAGTGAAGGATTTGATTTTATTGAACTCTATAATCGTTCACAAAAAACAATCGATCTGAATGATTTACGCATTACTGCGTTTGATAATATTCTTGGAGATTTTTCATCGGTTAATGACATTTCGGAATCGAGTTTTCTTTTTATGCCGGGTGAATATTTGGTTCTTACCGAAGATCCTTCAGTTGTTCAAAATCAGTATTATACTCCAAATTCGTACGGATTTGTTGAATTAAGTAGTATGCCTTCATATAACGATGATGCAGGAAAAGCAATTTTACTTGATAACTTAGGAAACGTAATTGATAATATGGAATATACCAATGATATGCATTTTGCTTTGCTTTCAACCACCGATGGTGTTTCACTTGAACGTTTAAATTACGATCGCCCGGCGAATGATATTTCAAACTGGCATTCAGCTTCCGAACTTGTTGGATTTGCTACTCCTGCGTATGAAAATTCTCAATTTAAAGAATTAGCAGAAACTGAAGATAAAATAAAAGTTAATCCTGAAGTTTTCTCGCCCGACAATGATGGTTTTGAAGATGTTGTCGATATTCAGTTGTTGTTTGATGTACCCGGATTTGTTGCGAATATTAAAATTTTCGATTCAAGAGGGAGGCAAGTAAAACTTCTTGCAAATAATCTATTGCTGGGAATTGAAAATACAATTACCTGGGATGGGTTAACCGATACGAATCGAAAAACTCCAAATGGAATTTATATCATATACATTGAAGTTTTTGACTTGAAGGGAAATGTAAAAGATTACAGAAAACCGGTTGTGGTTGCAGAGAAATATTAGCAATTTAATTTTGTTTTGGTAAAGATTCAAAATTTTTCTTTAACATAAATACAACCGGAATAGCCATAAAAGCTATAACTGCAGCAATTTTATAGGTATTTATTAATCCTATTAAATCACTCATAATACCAACAAGTAACGATGTTAATGATGTTGATACAAAAGATAGAAACATAAAAATACTACTTAAAAAAACAGAATGTTTTGAATCAATATCCATAACCATTGCCAGAATAACGGGCGTTGATGATAAAAGAAAAAGCCCCAATAATGCCAGTGCAGGAAAAATGAATACCTGATTCGAGAATAGAAAAA
>MENE01000129.1:23055-25703 GCA_001769005.1 Bacteroidetes bacterium GWA2_31_9b
TAAATCCTTTAATCGAATATAAAGTATTAGTGATGCTATCAATCCAAAAGGAATTAACCTGTATGTTCCTTCTAATCCCCATACAGAAATTGCACCAATAATTATTAGTGGCCCAAGAGTTCTTGCCGCCTCGCCACCTAACATAAAAAAGCTAATTCCTTTTCCAACCCTGTCACCCGATGTTTTTTTAATTAATACAGGTGTTGGTACATGAAAAAATGCACTACTAATACCCATAGTAAATAAAAGAATTGCCAATACAGCGTAATTTGGTGCGAGTCCGATAAAACTCATGCTGATAGTAGTTATTGCTGGGGCAAAAATGACAAGATATCTAATTTTAATATTATTGGCCAGAATGCCAATTAATGGGTTTATTAACGACGGAATCTGCTGAAAAACGGTAAGTAAGCTGGCGAGGGTATAATTTATTTTTAGTTTTTCAATTAAAAGGGGCAAAATTGGAGCAAGGAAAGATGCATACACCTCGTGAACAAAGTGTGCAAGCGAAAGAAGTACAACATTCCCTAATTGAAATTTCCCTGTTTTTTCCATAAAATGGATGTGTCTATAAACACAAAGAAAAGTCCTTGGACTTTCCATTGTGTTTTATTTTTACGATTACTTAAATCGTTTAAAGAGTAGAAATTAACTCTTCCATAATCAATGTCATTTTAGTTTCTGCTTTAGCAGCAACTTCCTGAACTTCTTCGTGAGTTACTTTTACAATTTTGCCGGGAACACCTAAGTCGGTAATTATGGATATTGCAAAACAAGGAATACCCATTTGTCGGGCAACAATTACTTCAGGAACAGTTGACATACCTACTGTATCTCCACCAATAATTCTAAAATACTGATATTCTTTAGGAGTTTCGAAAGTAGGACCTGTTGTTCCAACATAGCAACCAATTTGAGTTTTTATACCGTGTTTTTTTGCTATAGTTTGTGCTTTTTCAATCAATACATGGCTGTATGCATCGCTCATATCCGGGAAACGAGCTCCAAATTCAGGATCATGTTTTCCTATTAGTGGATTTGGAATAAGATTGATGTGGTCGTTAATAATCATCAAATCACCAATTTCAAAATCGGGATGAACACCGCCGCTGGCATTTGATAATAACAATGTTTTTATTCCAAGGTATTTCATTACACGAACAGGGTAAGTAACAGTTGTCATAGGATAACCTTCGTAATAATGAAATCGTCCTTGCATAGCTACTATTTTTTTACCTCCAAGGGTTCCAAATATTAATCGACCATGATGTCCTTCTACTGTTGATACCGGAAAATCGGGTATATCTTTATATTCAATTGAAACATCAATTTTAATATCGTTTACAAGTCCACCTAAACCTGTACCTAAAATAATTCCAACTTCAGGAGTATATTCTACTTTGCTTTGGATAAAGGAAACTGTGTGTTTTATTTTTTCTAACATACTCGTTAATTTGTTGATTAAAATATTCTGCCTGATCGTTCTGGAAAATTACCTTAATGGGTAAGTAGAACCAGTTTTCTTTCAGATTGTTGGCAATATTACTAAAAATTTGCAAACGCATAGCATCTTTCTCAGTAGTAATTATTACCTTATTTATCGATTTAAGTTCGTGAAATTTCTTTTCGATGAACTCAATATCTGAATCTGTGAATTGGTAATGATCGCTAAACTGAATAGTTTCGATATTTTTACTCACATTCTCGCTCAAATAATCAAGTAGTGGCTTTGGATTAGCAATACCTGTAACTAATAAAATGCTGTAATTTTTTATATCATGAATTGAAATAGTTTTTTTTTCTATATTAAAAACAGGCATTAAATCCCCATAATGAAACGAGGTAAAATAAACATCCTGATAAGGATATGATTTAATTTCATTTAATAGTATTCTGCGATCAATGGGTTTTAATCCTGATGGTGTTTTTGTAATAATTATTGTATTTGCTCTGCTCATTTCTGAAGACTGTTCGCGCAGATTACCAAACGGAAGAATATGATCTTTACAAATTGGTCTCGAATAATCGATTAATAATATGGATTGGTTTACTTTTACTTTTCGGTGTTGGTATGCATCGTCGAGCAAAACAACATCAATATCCGGGTGTAATTCGAGCAATGTATTAATCCCATTTACTCTGTCACTATCAACTGCTACAAGTACTTCGGGGAATTTTTGTTTAATCTGCCTTGGTTCATCCCCAATTTCACTTGATGAAGATTGTGTTGTGGCCAAAATAAATCCTTTGCTTGTTCTTTTATAACCTCTGCTAAGTGTCGCTACTTTAAAATCTTTTTGTAAGATTTCAACTAAATATTCAATATGCGGAGTTTTTCCTGTGCCTCCAACAGTAATATTTCCAACAGAAATAATTGGTATTTTAAATGATGTTGATTTATAAACGGAATAATCATATAGCCTGTTACGAAAATAAACAACTAAACCATATATTAAACTTATGGGAAACAGGATAGGTGAAAGGATTTTTCTAATTTTTTCCATTAATTGGGATTTTGCCAAAAAACCGAATGCCTAAAATACTAAATTTTTAGTTGATAAGGAAAGGAAACAAAAAAAACGGCTAACGAAGTACCGTTAACCGTTTTTATTTTTAAAATTTGTGTTAGTAAATTTCAATATGAAATG
>MENE01000129.1:25720-51577 GCA_001769005.1 Bacteroidetes bacterium GWA2_31_9b
CCTTGCATTGATTTAATATCTTGCAGATTCTCATAATATGAATATTGTTCGCCTAATTCATTTTTAAGAATCGATGTTCTGACATTTCCCTGTAAGTCTTCCATTATTTGTTCGAAAGGATCTTTTAATCTAGGAAATTCAACAATCCTATATTTCTCTAAATTGGCAGCTTTTGCAGCAATTTCAATTGCTTTGTCTAGACCACCAAATTCATCGATTAATCCAATTTCTTTTGCATTTGTTCCGCTCCATACTCTGCCTTGGCCTATTGCATCAACTTGTTCTTTTGTCATTTTTCTACCATCGGCAACATGAGAAATAAATGTTTGGTAAATGTCTTCAATTTCGAACTGGATTATTTCTCTTTCTTGTGCTGTTAATGGACGGAAAAATGAGCCCATGTCGGCATATTCATTTGTTTTTGCTACATCGATATGAACACCGAGTTTTTTATTTAAAAGTTCTTTACCATTTAATAAAAGTCCAAAAACGCCAATAGAACCTGTAATTGTATTTGGACTGGCAACAATAGTTTGAGCAGGGCAAACGATATAATAACCTCCGGAAGCAGCTACATCGCCTAAAGATGCAATTACTGGTTTTACTTCTTGTGCTAATTTCACTTCGCGCCAAATAATTTCAGAAGATAATGCGCTTCCTCCTCCTGAATTAACTCTGAAAACAATTGCTTTAACTGTTGAATCTTTACGTGCTTTACGAATAGCTTCTGAAATTCGGTCGGAGCCAATAGTTCCTTCTTGTCCTTCGCCCATAATAACATTTCCACTTGCATAGATAACTGCTATTTTATTTTTCTCGATAGTTTTTTTATCTTTTTTAGGAACTTTTGTGTATTTAGTAAGACTTACAAACTTCAATTTATCAATATCTTTTTTATCTGTTAACTCTTTTAGTTCGTTAAGTATCTCGTCTTTGTATTTTAATCCATCAACAAATTTAAGCTCAACAGCCGATTCAGCATTTTTTAATGATAATTCATTTGCAATTTTATTCAAATCACCAATAGAAATATTTCTTGTTTCAGAAATTCCTTTAAGCATGCTGTTCCAAATAGCACCCATAAATGTCATTGTTTGTTCACGGTTTTCGTCACTCATTTTGGTATACATAAATGGCTCAACAGCACTTTTGAATTTTCCATGACGAATAATCTGTGGTTCAACACCCAGTTTTTCTAATGCTTCTTTAAAAAACATAAGCTCTGCACGTAAACCAACAAAAAGAACTAAGCCTTCAGGGTTTAAATAAACTTTGTCTGAAACACTTGCTATATAATATGTAGCTTGTGTATACGAATCGGCATAACTAATTATAAACTTGTCCGAGGTTTTAAAATCAAGCAACGCATTTCTGATTTCTTCAATAGTTGCAATGCCTGCAGGAATAACAGTTAAATCAAGATAAATTCCTGAAATATTCTCATCGTCTTTCGCTTTTTTAATATTCGACAGAATATCATTTAATCCTAATTGAGTTTCTGGTTTAAAACTTGCAAAATCGAAGTTTTCCATCGGATTTTTATTGCTTCGATCAGTAATTGTTTGATCAAGCTTTATGTGAAGTATTGAATTCTTATCAATGTTTACAGCTTGATCCTGCTTTGATATTGCTGCACCAATAATTCCCAAAGTTATTAAGAAAAACAGGAATAAAGCTATCATTACCCCTAGTATTGATGCTAGTAAAAACTTAAAAAAATTTTTCATATTTATATTTTTTATTTAATTAAACATTCGAACAGTTACTAAAATGCTAAATTAAAAAATATTGTCTGAATTAATTGTCAAAATTTTGATTTAAATAAAAATATAATTCCATTTGTAAACCGAATAATAAACTATACTATGAACTTTGTTTATCTCTTGCTAGGCAGTAATCTAAATAATCGCATACAATTGCTTGAAAAAGCAAGAAATGCGATTGCTGAAAAAATTGGCAGATTGGAAAAACACTCTGGTATTTACGAAAGTTTACCTTGGGGTTTTGAAGCAGAAACGAAATTTCTAAATCAGGTAGTTGTAGTTCGTACTCATTTAACTTCGATAGAAATACTTGAAAAAATTAAAGATATAGAGGGTGAATTAGGCAGAGAGCGTATTCCGGGTATTTATACATCGCGAACAATCGATATTGATATTTTATTTTTTAATAATGATGTTGTTGATATTCCAGATTTAACTATTCCACACAAGCATATTCATACACGGAAATTTACTTTATTACCACTTGCAGAAATTGCATCCGGATTTATTCACCCGGTTTTTAATAAATCGATTTTAGATTTACTGAACGAGTGCAAAGATAAATCTGAAGTTAAGTTAATATAGTATTATATTTTGCTTCCATAAGCAAGATCACCTGCATCGCCCAATCCAGGAACAATATATGATTTTACTGTAAGTTCATCGTCAACATCACCAGCCCAAATGGTAACGTCTTTCATTGGGATATGTTTTTTCACATAATTAATACCCTGATTACTTGCAATAATAGTAACAATGTGTGTATGAGTTGGTTTTCCTCTTTCAATCAATGCTTTGTAAGCAATCTCCATTGATGCTCCTGAAGCAAGCATTGGATCAGAAAGAATTAAAATTTTATCTTTAATCGAAGGACCTGATAAATGCTCAAACTGAATAGTAAAGGATGCATCGTTATGATACTTTCGATGAGCAGATATGAACGCATTTTCTGCCTTGTCGAAATAATTTAAAATGCCTTGATGTAAAGGTAATCCTGCACGAAGAATAGTTGCATTAACTATAGGCAATATGGGTAAATTCATATTCGAAATACCAAGAGGAGTAGTAATCTCTTTTGTTTCATATTTGAGATGTTTACTAATTTCATAGGCCATTATTTCTCCAATTCTCTCCATATTACGCCTAAAACGCATACTATCTTTCTGAATCGTTTCATCGCGCATTTCGGCAATAAAAAGATTTAATAACGAATTTTGACTCGAAAGGATATTTACCATATTCTTAGGTTGTTATTAAAAGTTTATAATACCAGGGCAAATTATTTTTTTTAATATTTTTTACTTTGTATTCAATAGCACCAATTCCTGTTAAAAAATCAATGCGATTTTCAGAAACAATATTATCGATGTTCAAAGTTAAATTTTTTTCGGTATGTGATTCAATAAATCGATCAATTAATAAATAGTTTGCATTAAAAATTTGACCGTTTTTATTTTGAGCATTAGATAACAAGTGAATTTTTCGTTTCGATTTAATGAAAAAAGCAGCAGCACACAAGTTGTTATTTGCACTATATGCACCATAAATTTCTCCAAGATTATAGCGTAAAGCAAACGAAATAATCATTCGTAATTGTGCAATTTCTTTTTTATTTAATGCTGGATTTGATTTAGAACTTTTATGTGTAATGAAATTAACAAAGTCGTTTGGCAATAGACCGTTTACTATGGTTATTTTATTTGCTTTTGCCGATTGAATTTTTTTTTGAAATGAACCCGAATACTTTTGTTTTAAGAAATCATAGGTTGTAATTAGATCAATTTCATAATTTTTTTTTAGTTTAATTTCGTATGAACAGTTTGTAAATGAATTGAATTTATTCAGATTAAAATCTAAATAGGAAAATTCTGGTGGAATGGATTCGAAAAAACGATGAACAATTTCCTCAGTGAGTAATTCATTTGTAAAAACTCCAAGGCGATTTCCAAGTATTGGGCTATAAACGAACTCTTTACGAAAAACGGGTTTGTGAATAATTGGCATTACATATTTATAATCTCCCAATACTAAAGCATGCCAATCGTCACAAAGAATATTTAAATACCACGAAAAGGCAAATATTGACCCATTAAATGCTGTATTAATGCAGTTATCCCATCGAACAAAATTAATATCGTTATTTTTCAGATATTTAATTTCCAATTTGTTATAGTGGTTTTGTTAATCAATTTGCAATTTTGTAATTCTTTTAAAATAATTTCTATTTTTTTTGAACTTACATTATATTGAGTAAAAAAGATGATAGCTAAATAATGTTAATTATATATTCCTTTTTTTAATGCGTATTAATCTTCTCATATTGTTACTATTTTTTATAAAGCATTAATGATTGTTGTACTTATTTTCTTTTTATCAATCTTAAATAATTTTAGGCACTTTTAATTTTAGCTCATTTTAAGTATTCATATTTACAATTTTCCCTCATCTGCAAAACTAAAATATTCTGTATCAGCAATAATAATATGATCGAGAACATTAATATCAAGAAGCTTTCCACCATCAACCATTTTTTGAGTAATTGAATTGTCAGCATCGCTGGGCATTTTATTCCCCGATGGATGGTTATGACATAAAATAATTGATGTAGCCAGTTTCTCAATTGCATTTTTAAGAATTAATCGAACATCAATAACAGTACCTGAAACTCCTCCCTGACTGATTTTAAATTTATCGATTATTTTATTTGATCTGTTTAGTAATAGAATCCAAAATTCTTCGTGTGGCAAATCACCAAGCAATGGTTGAAACAACTCGTAAATATCGTTACTGCTTGTAATTTTTTGTTTTTCAAGAATATCTGATATTTTTCTTCTTCGCCCCAATTCAAGAGCAGACATAATGGTTATTGCCTTTGCTTCTCCAATACCCTTGTTTTTTATCAGATCATTTAATTCGAGTTTACCCAGTTCATTTAAATTGTTGTTAGCATTTCGTAGTACTTTTTTAGCAAGTTCAACAGCAGACTCATTTTTTGTTCCTGTACTAATAAGAATTGCAATTAATTCAGCATCGGAGAGTGAAGATAATCCTTTTTGTAAGAGTTTTTCTCTTGGTCGGTCTTCAACAGCCCAATCTTTTATTTTTAAATTGGTATAATCCATAGAATTTTAAATAATTGGTTTAAGTTAATAAATATTAACGAAAAACAAAAAGGGCATGAAACTGATGTTTCATACCCCAAATAAAGTTTTAAAAGTATGTTATAATAATGGAATAAGTTTTGATTCAAGGTTGCTTTTTGGAACTGCACCAACTTGCTTATCAACTACTTCGCCATTTTTAATAAAGAGAATTGTAGGGATATTGCGGATACCAAATTTTGATGCTACACCCGGGCTATTGTCAACATCAACCTTTGCAAAAACAGCTTTGCCACTGTAATCGTCCGATAATTCTTCTACAAGTGGACCAATCATTCTACATGGACCGCACCATTCTGCCCAAAAGTCAACCAATACTGGTTTGTCCGACTTTAATACTAATTCTTCAAAATTTGAATCGTTTACTTCTATTGTCATGATTATAAATTTTATATGTTTTTTATTTATAAGGATATTTCAGATACTGCTTCTAAATACAAATTTAATTATAAATTGTTTAATTTAAAGAATATTGCAACTCTGTTTTTTTACTTAAAAAAGCGATCAACTCGTTCGTAATTTCAATTTTATCGGTTCTGGAGAATAGATTGACACTAAATTTATTTTCAAGATCGAAGATTTTAAATTTCAACATTACTTTTCCTTTTTTACTTAAGGCAAAAGTTTTTATTTCATTTATCAAGTCTTGATTAATGCTGTTTAAAGCTAACGAAATGGTAATGCTTCGAACCATATTCTCGCGTACTTCGCCTAAAAGCATCATTGTTTTAATCTTAAACTCAAGTTCATTTTCGTTGTATAGTTTTGGTTGGATCTTACCTTTTATTAACAAAGGATAATCCATATAACAATACTTTCGAAAATCCATATAATCCTTACCAAATAATGCAAAACGATACGAATCGGTATAATCCTGAACTGTTAAAAATCCAAAAGGGTTTCCTGTTTTGGTTGTTAAATGTTTAACTTCTGTAACAATTCCGGCTATAGCAAATTCTTTTCCGTTCACGTTTGTTAAATCGCTCAATTCCGATAAACTGGTATTGCTAAAATTATCAATCTCGAGTTTGAAATCGTCAAGTGGATGTGCCGATAAATAAATTCCAATTAATTCTTTTTCGCGATTCAATGTTTCCAGTTTCTGCCAATCATTAGTAGCAGGAATTGGTGGTTTGGTAATTTGAATTGAATCAGCACCTCCAAATAAAGAAATCTGTTGAGTATTTTTATCGTTATGAAACATATTTCCATAACGAATAAGGTTTTCAATAAAGCTTGTTTCTTTAGCATCTAAAGCAAAATATTGTCCACGTGCAATATTGTCAAGGTTATCGAATGCCCCTGCTGTAGCAAGTGCTTCAATAGTTTTTTTTGTAACCAGACTTAAATTAACCCGCTCAATAAAATCGTATATATTTTTATAATTTCCGTTTTCTTTTCTCTCTTCAATGATTTTAATTACAGCATTCTCGCCAACTCCTTTTATTGCACCCAATCCAAAACGGATATCTCCATTTTTATTAACTGTAAATTTAAGCTTACTTTCATTCACATCAGGACCTAATACAGAACTTCCCATTCTGCGACATTCATCCATGAAAATTGTAATTTTCTTGATGTCGGCAATGTTTCTGCTAAGAACGGCAGCCATGAATTCAGCTGGATAGTGTGCTTTTAAATAAGCTGTTTGGTATGAAACATAAGCATAACAGGTCGAGTGAGATTTGTTAAATGCATATTCAGCAAATGCTTCCCAGTCGTTCCATATTTTATTTATAATTTTTACATCAAAACCATTTACCTTGCAACCTTCAACAAACTTAGCTTTAAGCTTATCCATCAAGTCGCGTTTCTTTTTACCCATTGCTTTACGCAATGAGTCGGCTTCACCTTTAGAGAATCCCGCAAGTTTCTGTGATAAAAGCATCACCTGCTCTTGATAAACAGTAATACCGTATGTTTCATTCAAATATTCTTCCATTTCCGGAAGATCATATATAATAGGTTCCTTACCGTGTTTACGAGCAATAAATGAAGGTATGTATTCCATTGGCCCCGGTCGATAAAGCGCATTCATGGCAATTAGGTCGTCAAAACGGTTTGGTTTCAGTGCTTTAAGATGTTTTTTCATCCCGGGAGATTCAAACTGGAACAAGCCTGTTGTATCGCCTTTACTGTAAAGCTCAAATGTTTTTTCGTCGTCGAGAGGAATATCTTCAATTATAACATCAATTCCATGTGACTCTTTAATGTTTTCTATGGCATCTTTAATAATTGAAAGAGTTTTCAATCCAAGAAAGTCCATTTTTAGCATCCCTACAGATTCTACATGACTGCCATCATATTGAGTAACCAGTAATTTGGAGTCTTTTAAAACACAAACAGGAATATGTTCTACCAAGTCGTTTCGGCTGATGATAATTCCGCATGCATGCAATCCTGTATGACGAACCGAACCTTCAAGAGTTTCCGCATACTTAAGTGTTCGGACAATAAGTGGATTTGAAGATTCTCTTGCTTGTTTTAATTCAGGAACTTCGGCAAATGCTTGTTTAAGAGTTATTCCAGGTCTTTCAGGTACAAGTTTGGCTAATCTGTCAGATTCACTAAGAGGTAATTTTTCAACCCGTGCAACATCGCGAATAGCCATTTTAGCAGCCATAGTACCAAAAGTAATGATTTGGGCTACACGTTTTTCTCCGTATTTTTTTACTACCCATTCAATAACTTTGTCTCTGCCATCTTCATCAAAATCAATATCAATATCGGGCATTGAAATACGATCGGGATTCAGGAACCGCTCAAACAGTAAATTGTATTTTAAAGGATCAATATCTGTTATTTTAATACAATATGCAACAACTGATCCGGCTGCAGAACCTCTTCCAGGACCAACTGCAACATCCATTTCACGAGCTGCATTTAAAAAATCCTGAACAATTAAGAAATATCCGGGAAATCCCATTTTCTGAATTACCGATAATTCAAAATCAATTCGTTCACGAATATTATCGGTTATTTCCTTATATCGTTTGTTTGCTCCTTCGTAAGTAATATGTCTAAGATATTCGTCTTCGTTAGTAAATCCTTCGGGAAGTTGAAACTCAGGCATTACGGGATTTATCTCTAATTCATATTCTTCAATCTTTGAAACAATCTCATTCGTGTTCTCTATAGCTTCAGGAATATCCGAAAATAACTCGTTCATTTCTTCCTGAGTTTTAAAAAACTCTTGTTTCGTATAAACCATTCGGGTTGGATCATCGAGATCTTTGCCTGTATTTAAACAAATTAAACGATCGTGAGCATCGGCATCTTCGGCATTTATAAAATGAACATCGTTGGTTGCAATAATTTTGATATTGTGTTTTTTACCAATACGAAGTAAAATATCATTCACTTTTAATTGAACTTTATAAACTTCTTCATCTTTTTTAGGATCTCCAGATTTATGACGTTGCAGTTCAAGATAAAAATCATCTCCGAAAAGTTCCTTATATTCAAGAGCTTTCTTTTCACCGGCTTCTTCTCCTTTTTCAATTATTTCCTGAGGCACCTCACCTCCCAAACATGCTGATGAAGCAATAATTCCTTCGCTGTATTTTCTTAAAAGATCCCAATCAATTCGCGGAGTATAATAAAAACCTTCAATCCATGCATAGGATACAATTTTTGATAAATTTTCATATCCTGTTTTGTTTTTTGCAATTAAAATCAAGTGGTTTCCACTACGATCTTCTTTTCCTGTTTTTTCGAAACGACTACCGCTTGCTATGTATATTTCGCACCCAATAATTGGCTTTATTCCTTGCTTTTTAGCTTCATTGTAAAAATGCTTAGCACCAAACATATTTCCATGATCGGTAATACACACTGCAGGCATTCCGTCTTCCTTGGCCTTTTTTATGAGGTGTGGGACATCCGATGCTCCATCAAGAATCGAGTATTGAGTATGAACATGTAAATGTGTAAAGTTAATCATATGTAATGTGCTGATTTTCTGTAATTAAAATAATTATGATTGAAAAATTGTCTGGTTTTTAAAATTAATTATTTTAAAGGATTTTTACTTTTGATGTTAATAACTTATGAAAAATTATAGGATAGTAAGTGAGTATCTGATATTCAAGAATTAAATGTTGAATATCTTTCAAATAATAAATTAATTTGTATCTTTGCCCCACAATTTAAAAAAGTAGGTTTAATTTAAATTAAAAAAGAGTATGCCTGTAAAAATTCGATTAACAAGAAGAGGACGTAAGAAAGCCGCTTTTTATCACATTGTTATCGCAGATAGCAGGGCGCCACGAGATGGTAGATTTATTGAAAGTATAGGTACTTACAATCCTATCACAAATCCTGCTACTATTGAATTAGATTTTGATAGAGCAATAGATTGGTTAAATAATGGCGCTCAACCTACAGATACATGTAGAGCTATTCTGTCGTACAAAGGTGTTCTAATGAAAAAGCATTTACTTGAAGGAGTAAAAAAAGGTGCTTTAACTCTAGAACAAGCCGAAGCAAAATTTCAAACCTGGTTATCTGATAAAGAAAACAAAATCCAGGCTAAACGTGACATGTTAAAACAAGGTCAGGATTCAGAAATGAAACAACGTTTAGTTGCTGAAGCAAAAGTAAGTGAAGCAAGAGCTCAGGATATAGCTAAAAAGATTGCTGACAAAGCTGCTCAGGAATCAAAAGCTAAAGCAGATGAATCGAAAGAAGAATCTGTAGTTGAAGAAACTCCTGTAACTGAAAATACCGAAGAAGCACAAGCTTAATCTTATTTTCATGCTAAGCAAGGATAGTTGTTTATTGCTTGGTTCTCTATTTAAAGCCAATGGTATTAAAGGTGAGGTTATACTAAGGTTTTTAAACAATATTTCCGAAAAAATAAAAAAAATGGAATCAGTTTTTATCGAGATCGATGGAAAACTGGTTCCTTTTTTTATTGAAAATTTTAAAGAAAAATCGATAAACTCTGCTGTGGTTAAACTTGAGCTTGTAGATAATGAATTGCAGGCATCGGAGTTTATAGGTTGTAATTTTTATACTCTGGGTAATCAAAATAGTTCTATTGACAACTCTGAAAATGACTACGAAAGTGTTATCGGATATATTCTCAAGGATCAGGATATGAACGACATTGGGAAGATTGTTGAATATATTGAGATCCCTGGCAATCCTTTATTACGGGTACAAACAGAAAAAACAGAATTGCTTATTCCTGCACACGACGATCTGATCGTTGAAATTGACGATGACCAGAAATATGTTGCAATTCAAATTGCTGAAGGATTGCTGGAAATTGAAGATTAGTTAAATTCTATATCACTTTCAAATCTGGTAATTTTTTTACGCCAATCGTCGGGTATAGTACAAGGCTTATCTGCCGACCCAATATATGCTACCATAACGGACTCACTTACAGACTTTAATTCTCCCGTTTCAGGATTTATTATTTGTTGAGCCATTCCTAGGCTTTTATTTCCTAATTTGTATATCTTGGTTTTTACTTCAACTTTTTCGTCCATTAAAATCGGACGTATAAATTCAAGAGTAATTTTCACCAATACAAGTCCACGTTCGTGCCATTGCATTTTTTGCTCAAAAACTTGTTCGATGTAACTTGTTCGGGCTAGATCAAAATAATTTTGATAAACAGAGTTGTTCACGTGTTCTAAAGAATCGAAATCGTTAAATCGTATTTGTACAGATGTTGTATGATGAAAGATGTAATTAGTTTCCTTTTTCATTATTTATCAATTCATTGTCGAGCTCTTCATATACTGAATTCTGACTTTTAAACTCAGGAACAATTTCTTTCATCTTTCTAACAATTTCGAAATTGTTGTGTTTTTTCTGAAGTTTAATTAAGTCTTGAATATGATTTTTCACAGTCTCAAAATTATAATCAGGAACTTTGGCTATCATAATTTTTGAATGATAGGTAGGAATGGTGTTTTCAGTATCGCAAAGTAATTCTTCGTATAGTTTTTCTCCCGGACGAAGTCCTGTATATTTAATTTGAATATCTATACCAATAGATAACCCGGAGAGTTTAATCATTTTCTTTGCCAAATCAATAATCTTTACTGATTTACCCATATCAAAAATAAATATTTCTCCCCCTTTACTCATTGCACCAGCTTCCAAAACTAACTGACATGCTTCAGGTATTGTCATAAAATAGCGGGTAACATCAGGATGAGTAACAGTAATTGGCCCTCCCGTTTCAATTTGTTTTTTAAATCGAGGAATTACTGAGCCATTTGATCCTAAAACATTTCCAAATCGGGTTGTTATAAAATTTGTTTCACTAACCTGATTTAATGCCTGAATATATATTTCAGCAATACGTTTTGATGCACCCATTACATTTGTTGGATTTACAGCCTTATCGGTAGAAACCATCACAAATTGTTCTACTTTATGTTCATGCGAAGTATCAGCAATAATTCGTGTTCCTAATATGTTTGTTCGTAATGCTTCTGTAGGATTATTCTCCATCATTGGTACATGCTTGTATGCTGCACAATGAAAAACATAAGAAGGTTTATAAGCATCGAATAGTCTTTTAATTCGATATTCATCAGCAACATTTCCAATTACAATTTCAAAATTGTAAAAGTTAAATTTTTCTTGCAAATCAAGCTCCATATCATACAATGGGGATTCTGCCTGATCTAAAAGTATAATTTTTTTTGGATTAAAATGAATCAACTGACGAACAATTTCACTTCCAATTGATCCAGCAGCACCGGTAACCAAAACACTTTTATTTAAAAGGTTCTTCCTTATTTTATTAATATCGAGAACGATTGGTGCACGCTCTAAAAGATCTTCTATTTTAATTTCTTTGATCTGATTAAAACTTAATTCCCCATTTATCCAAGTATTAATTGCTGGTACTGATAATACTTTAATATTGTATTGTAAGCATTGCTCAATAATATCCTGTTTCTCAACAGGGCCAATATTGTCTTTTGCAATAATTAACTTTTCAATAGAATTCTTATTCAGCAATACTTCTAATGACTCGGGTTGGTAAATTGAAACACCTTCTAAAGCTTTTCCATAAAGCGATTCATTTGTATCGAGAAAAGCAATTACTTTATGTTTTGTTTCGGCATCACGATCGAGTGTCCTTTTTGTAATAATACCAAATTGCCCTGCACCATAAATAATAATACCTGTTTTTTCTCTAGTTGGATTATTGAGTTCCTGATAAAGAATTTTAGTCATTAACCGGAAGGATGCCATTAAGAAAACAGTTAATAAAAAATCAATGGTTATTACCGAAAAAGGTATTATAAATGTTTTATTAATAAAGTAATAGTTAATCAGATTAATTACTATTAAAAAAAAACTACCAGTAATAGATACCTGAAAAATACGTTCAGTATCTTTTGCTCCAGAAAATCTTATTATTCCGGCATATGATCGGAAAAATAAAAAAGTTATCGATCGTATAAAAAGTACTAAAGGAATAATAAAACTTAATCCATCATAATAATTAGGCGGTATTTTAAAGTTAAATCGTAGTAAAAAAGCTATAGAAATAGAAACAGTACAAATTGAAAGATCAATAAGAAAAACGATCCATCGTGGAGTATAAGATTTTGGGAATGGAAACATACTTAATAATTAATGATTTATCAATATACAGCAAAATTAATGAAAAATATTGCAGCATATATCATTTTAATCCGTCTTTAAAAAAACAAAAATCAATTAAAATCTAAAATTATGAAAACAAGTTATTTTAAATTACTGATGGTGTGCGTTTTACTTTTTAGTGGTATAATGGTTAGTGCAAATATGCCAACTAAACAAGATCAAAAAAAAGAAAATAGGAATGTAGGAGTTTATAGTGGAATTACTCTATCTGTTCCTGCAGATTTATACCTTACACAAGGTGATAAAAATGAGTTGATTATTGAAGGAGATGCAGACATTCTGGAGAAAGTTATTACTGAAATGGAAGGTTCTGTTTTGAATATTCGTTTCGAAAACTGGTATAATAACAGTGGGAATAAAAGAATAACAATTTATGCTACAACAAAAGATATTAATAAAATATCTGTTACCGGTTCAGGTAAAGTAATTTCAAAATCTCCAATTTCTTCAAGTGAGTTCGATTTATTAGTAACGGGAAGTGGGTCAATAATTATTGATAATTTAACTGCAAAATCTGTTGAATCAACTATTACTGGGTCAGGAAGTATTCTTTTAAGTGGAGGTTCTAAAATTTCATCTCTGGAAGCCGAAATAACAGGTTCTGGTGATTTTAAATCAGAAAATATTGATTTTGTAAATGCAGACATAGATATAACTGGATCAGGTAGTTTGCATGTTTATGTTTCCGACAAACTAGTAGCAAATATTACAGGTAGTGGAAAAGTTTGTTATAAAGGTAAACCGGTAATCAATGCAGATATTACAGGTAGTGGAAAAATCGTGAATGAAAATTAATATTGTTTAATACAATTTATAGATTCACAATGCATTGTGAATCTATAAATTGTATTTTTATTTTCTAATAATTTCAATCTCTCCTTTTACTCCAATTCGAATAATGCTCGAAGGTGTTGATTTTGAAAAATCATTTTGCCTCCATTTTACCACATAATCTACAGAATCGATAATTTCGTTACTTATTTCATCGTAATTTTTTGGAGTAGTTTCGCCACTTATATTAGCAGATGTGGAAACAATTGGTTTTCTTAACTTTTCAATTAGTTTTTTATTAAAAATATCTTTAGAAACTCTTATCCCAATTGATCCATCAGCTGCAATAAGGTTTGTTGCAATATTCTTAGCTCCGGGATAAATAATTGTTAATGGATTTTCAGTTAAATCTATCAGATCCCATGCTATTTCAGGCATTTCTTTAATGTAGGAAGGAATTTTATTTTCATTATCTAACAGTATAATCATGCTTTTACTATCATTTCTTTTTTTTATTTGATAGATTCGTTCAACTGCTTTTTCGTTTGTAGCATCGCAACCCAAACCCCAAACAGTATCGGTAGGATATAAAATAACTCCTCCACTTTTTAATATTTCAATAGCTTTATTTAAATCTTCAATCATAAATATTCTTAGTTTATCTTCCCAAACATTTTTATCATTTTGTGTTTTCTGAACCACGAAATATTTCTTTTATCAGGCACCGGGTTTGACTTCAGATATGTAATTAATGTATCTACAACTCTTTTTGATGATAATCCATCGGTATATGGATGATAGTTTTCAATTATCCACTTTCGCTCATTTTCAAATGTGTCATCAACAAAAACATTCTCTACAGATGAACATAATTCATTTGATTTTGTAATATTTTGCCAATGAATATGTTCTGAATTTGACCGATAAGTAATTACAGGTTTGTTGAGTAAAAGAAATTCATAAACTACAGATGATGTATCACTGATCATTAAGTCTGATAAAATCAGATATTTTGTAATATTATTATCTTCAACAATTCGAATGTTTGAATTATTCTTTATAAGAACCTTGTATTCATCAACTATTTTTTTATTCATTAAGTCGTGAAACTTAATAAGTACTAATTTCTTTTCATCAGCAATTTTTAAAATTTCGTTTTTTAATTCAATAGCCGATGTTAGTGATGGTGAGAATGTAGGAGCGTATAAAATTATTTTCTCTGTACCCGATTCGGATAGCAATTGATCTTTCTCTTTAGTAAAAGAATCTTTTTGATTAAATAAACTGTCTAGTTTTGACCACCCTGTTTCAATAACTTCGAAATCTTTGAATTTCTTTGCTAACTGAATAAACCGATCGGTAAAGTATGGTCCTTGTGTTAGGTAGAGATCAAAATAATGCCGAATCCTGAAATGACCTTTTTTTTCTCCTGCTAAGCCATGAAAAATTTGAACTTTTAGTCCTTTTAAATAATGTGGCACTTCATTTCCGGGTACAATAATTACATCATTATCGAAATCAGCAACTTCTTTAATTTCTGAAGTAAAAACACATGATTCTTTGTATGGGAAATGAGCCAGTATTTCTTTTGGGATGTACCATAAAACGGGCATTCCACGAAGTAATAATTCGTCGTTTAATGGTTTAAGAATACCAAAAGCATAAGGATTTTTACAAAAAAGAGTCGTTTTCATTAAAAAAACTTATTGGCATTTGCTAAATCTTCAGCAAAGTCAACTTCAACACATTTAAACTTTGAAATATCGATTGCCTGAACTTTTATTCCATCAAGCTGAATAGCCATTTCCAGACCTTTTTCGAAATAATCGTTATTGGCACATTCTTCAAGTCTTTTTATAAAGAAATTAATATCCTTTGATGATATGAAGTTTATACCAACAGCTTCTCCTAAACCATTTTTAACAGTTTTTGAAATTTCTTTAATAAATCCTTTTGAGTCAAGTGTATATTTTACTTCCTCGTCGCTAACTTCTTGGTTATTAACAGATACAAACGATTCGTTTTTGTTTATATATGGAGTGAGTAATTCCATTAATTTTTTTTCGAAAACAACATCCCCATTTAGCCAGAGCACCGATTCAATATGATGTTTTTTAAGAGCTTTTAATAAACTTTTAGATGTATTGGTTTGATCGAAAAATTGATTATAAATAAAACTTGCATCCGGTAAACTCTCCATTATCAATTCTTTTTTAAAGCCTACAACAACATTTATGTTATCGAAGCTAAAATAGGTAGATAGGTTTTCAATTTGTTGCTCGAGTATAGTTTTTCCTGATTTTAGTGGCGTTAATGGTTTTGGAAATGGATTTCCTAGTCGGGAACCAATACCTGCTGCTAGTATAACAATTTTCATCTGTAAATAATTTTATATGTTAAACAATAATATTGGGTAATGGGTATAAATTATAAGGGTATATGGGGTGTAGACAAATCCTATATATCCTTATACCTATATACCATATACCTTTATTTTCATTTTTGGTTGTGTTTGCCAAATAATGGGTGTTTCATAATATTAGTTTTTTAAATATTTTTAATGTGATTAGGATGCAATTGTCGGATTCTTTGTAGATTTTCTATTCTCGAATCGACCTTTTACACGTAAATTCATTTGTCGTAATTTAATATACTTTAGAAAAACAGTATACGATGAGAAGGAGCTTATAACAAAACCATTATATCCATCGAGAATTCCCAAACGAATGAAATATGATTTTAAAAACCTCCAAATCGCATGAAACAATATTGTTATTATACTTGCTCTTTTACCTTTTTTGAAAGCTTCTTCAGCTGCTATTGTTGAGAATCTATTTGCTTTATCAATATGGTCGTCATAAGTTGATAATACCCAATGCAATAAATCACCTTTCAAATGTTTTTTTGTTGCACCTTTACTTTGGATAAATCGATCATGTGGATTTACTCCTCCCCAAGAACCTTTTCTTCTATCAAATAAACGTAATTTTTGATCCGGGTACCAATTAGAATGATGTATCCACTGACCGCAATAATTATTAAACCGATTAAAGTAATAACCATCGTATTTCCAGTTTGCTTTAACTTTTAAAATTGATTTCTTAAGTTCCTCAGAAATAGCTTCATCGGCATCAAGTGAAAGTATATAATCATTCGATGCACATGTTAATGCATAGTTTTTCTGTTCAATATATCCATCGAATTTGTGTGTTGAAAATCGAACTCCATGTTTTAAACAAATTTTCTCAGTTTTATCCGTGGAAAAAGAATCAACAACAACAATCTCATCAACAATAGATTTTAGAGAGAGTAAACATCGTTCAATCTTTTTTTCTTCGTTATACGTAATAATAACAGCGGAAAGCTTTATCATTATTTGGTTATAATATTTTGGTTTAAATGCAAATTAAAAGTTGAGCAAAGATAAATATTTTATTAAGAACACGGATTTTTAAAACCAATAGTTTAACTAATTATTGGTTCTGGAATACTAAATTATTCATAAATAATAATTAAAATTGTAGGTTCAATTATTAAACAAGGGTTAATCTTTTTATGTCAAAACCGATAAAGCAGCCAAATCTTACAGATAAAAATCTTATCAGAGCCCGAAAAATTTTATTCGATGTTGTTGATTTTCTCGATGCTGAAGGAATAAACTATTGGCTTGAAGGTGGAACGCTGCTAGGAATTGTTCGTGATAAAGAATTACTACCCTGGGATCATGATATAGATCTTTCAATTTCTGCAAATGATGCGGAACGGTTCTCTCAAAAAAAATTCAAACTTTATAAAAAGGGATATCGAGTAAAACAAAGAAAAGTTCAAAATGATGTAGGTGTTTTTAAAAAAGGACAATATCGTATTTTTAAAGTAAAAAAAATAATTCCTTCTTTGTTAAAAGAAATCTTCCCAATAGCTCATAAGTACATGGTTGTTGCTGATATTTTTGTTAAAACCAGCGATAGTCAATATACATATTGGCAAGCAATGGAAAAAATTATGCGTGTCGATAATAAATATTATTCTTCGTACGAAACTGTTGAGTATATAGGAAAAAATCTAAAAGTACCTTTCGAACACAAAGCATATCTAACCGAAAAATATGGAGACTGGTCAACTCCGGTTAAAAACTGGAGTTGTGGTAATGATGAAAAAACAGTTATAGGTGATGCTTATAAATAAGTTTTTATAAATCTTATTTTTTATTTAACAAACCAGCAATAATCTCAATAGGGTCATCTATAGAATTATAAAAACAATTTTCATATATCCTTTCCACATCATAGGTAGGCTTTAATAGATTTTCTTTAATTAGATCAACAATATTATTCGTCTCATCATCATAAATGCTTGCGTTTTTCATGATATTCATATTGTCAGGCATTTTAACAATCTTTTGATAATCATGTTTGGCAATAATTACTGGTTTTTTAGTTACTAAAAATTCATATACTACAGACGACATATCTCCTATCATTAAATCTGATATTGCAAAATCATTTAATGTATCTGCATTTATAACATCTTTAGAATTTGAGAGATATACATTTTCAATAGAATTATTTTTAAGCCATTTCTTAAATTCTTTAGCAAGTTTCATTTCATTTGAATGAAGTCGAATAATTAAATTAAACTCTTTAGAAATTTCTTTAGCAAATTTTTTCCCATATTTCTCAAAGGTGCCATTCCCAAATTTCCAAGTTGGAGCATAAAGAATATTTTTTCTGGAGGTATCCTTTATTTTTAATCTCTTTAACTCTTTATCTCTTAATTCATACAATTTCTGATACTGTTCAAATTTAAAAAAACCAATTTTCTTAAATTTTGACTCGGGAATTTCATTTGAAGATTCTAAATATTTAATTCTATTCTTTGGAGAGGATAACAATATAACATCATATTTATTTAATCTTTCAATTGATGATGGAACATCGTCTATACCCACAGGTTTATCACTTATACCATGCTCTAAATAAATTGTTTTTCCTTTGTATACACTGTTTAAATCAAGTCTGTTACAACAATAAATGATAGTCCCGTTTAATTTCCAATGTTTTTCTGGTTTTATAATTTTAACCGGAGGGGTATTTAGAAATGTAGTAAATTTAAAATGATTAAAAAAAGAAGGTTTGTTATTATTATTTTTAAATATTCGTTTAAAGTCTAAATATTTCTTAAAACTGTTAACAACAAAAGTTCCTCCTAACTTCTGATATATTGGTAAGGCATAAGATAACTGATAAACTTTATTGCCATAATAGTAAATTTCCAAAACTTAATCCTTTCTATTTTTTACAAATTTTTAATTCTATGATTTTTGATTTTAAACTTTTTAGTAAAGTATTCAAATTATACCACCTTCTATATTTTGATTAAATAATTTTTTTAGCAATTAAATTTTCAAGAATATTATTTCTTTTTAAATAGGTTCTAATCAGTTTTAAGTCTGGGTGGAAATCAAGTTCCGACCAATCGTTTTCTTTGCATAACGAATAATTAACTTTAAATCCTTTGTCAATAATTCGCTGGATGGCCTTCAGATAAAAAACATTTCTGTTTTCAGGATCCCTCACCATTTCATCCAGCATGTCGGTATAAATCTTTGGACCTTTATTAGAAAATTTTATCATTCCAATAGATTCGCCATTGGCTTTTTTAGAATCTATTTTTTTACTAACTTCCAGTATATTTCCATCTTTATGCACAACTTTCATGTCATCGTCATCATATTCTTTTTTTTCATCAATTACCATGGTAATATCATTTTTGCTTTTGAGCAAATTTTCAACAACTACAGGTGAAAAAATATCATCCCCATTTATTGAAATAAATTCTTCGTTCATAAAATGACGGGCCATCCAAACAGAAAGTAAATTGTTTGAAATGTCAAAGAAAGGATTGAAAACCGTTTTAATATTTAGTTTACCCTGATAATCTTTAATTTTTGCTTCAATTTGTTCAGCTTTATAACCAACAATTATTACAATATCTTTAATATTATTTTCTGAAAGGCTGTGCAACTGAGTCTCGAGAAGTGTAAGTCCATTACCAATTTCAAGAAGACTTTTAGGTGTGTTTTTTGTTAAGGGATACAATCGTTCTCCTTTACCTGCAGAAATTAAGATAGCTTTCATAGTTTATTTTTTTCAAAGAAAGTAAATATGAATAAAATTATCAATTTTATTTTACCTTCCAATTTTTTCTTTTTTGAATAAATGATAATAACGATTTACAATCTTAATTATTCTTCTTCGAAACCGACCCCACAACCAGTTCTGAAAAATAAAAAGATAATAGGGTTTATTTTCAAATTTTGAATAGTATTGGATTATTGATTCAGCTTGTCTTTTTGTAGCATTCCCGTCGGGTTGAAAAACTGTATAATGAAACAATTCATTCCTTTTCTCTTGATATTTATCTTGTTGAAGGTTTTTATTTACATATTTTAAAATATCTTCACTTTTATAAATAACATCTCCGGCTTGCCAGGCATAAGTATTTGAGCTAATATTGTCAGAAGGAGAATAGTGCTCTGGTGAAGGATTTGCAAAAACAATAGGCTTATCAAAATGAAACCATTCGTAACAAGCAGTAGAAATATCTGAAATCATTAAATCCGACTGATACATAAAAGGTAAAATATTATCATCAATTTTTGTTACAACGTGGTCTTCGGCTTTAAGTTCTTTAATCAAATGATCAATTTGTTCATAAATATCGCCATCTTTTCGTTCAAGTTTACTGTGATATTTTATAATCAGATTATAATTCTTATAAAGTGATTTAATTATTTCTTTAGCCCACAAATAAATTGAAGTTTCTCCGTATGGCGAAAACTTAACAAAGTTTTTAGTGTGTTCATCAGATGCCCATGTAGGTGCATAAAGAATTGTTTTACGATCATTCGTAAATAAGGGAATTACTTCAAGTTTGTGATTAATTAATGGATCAAATTTAGGATAACCTATAATATCCCATTGAGGTATAAATTTAAGATATCCAGATTTTTTTACTTTATCTCTTGTTTTTTCACCTGGAAACAGTACAAGATTATACATTAAAATGAGCAGAGATTCAACATAATTTTTATCTGATAAACCACCATGAAATATCTGAACAGATTTTCCAAAATAGAGAGTATTAAATCCTGGATAAATTACCATTCGGATACGGTGTTTAAAGAGAATCTTTCTTGCCTGATTGTTATTTTTTACAAGATATACCGGGAAATTTAAATCGGGGTATTTTTTCAGAATGTAATTATAAATTGTTTTATTGCTTGTAATTATTATTCCTCCAAGTAATGGCAGTAGCCTTAAAACAGGAGGGAAATGTTGAATATCGGTAATTAGAAAATAAGCAATTTTTAAAGATTTTAAATTTTTTGCAGATTTGTTCATTGCACTAAATCAAAAGATATTAATAGATAAAATTATTATTTTATATTGTTAGACTTCTAAACTACTACATCATAATCTCTTAAAGCATCATTTAAAGATGTTTTGAGATTTGTTGATTCCTTTCTTTTGCCAATAATTAAAGCACACGGAACTTGATAATCACCGGCATTAAATTTTTTGGTAAAAGTTCCGGGGATAACAACCGATCGGGCAGGAATTCTTCCTCTGTACTCAACAGGCTTTGGTCCTGAAACATCCAATATTTTTGTTGATTTTGTTAAAACAACATTTGCTCCCAAAACAGCTTCCTGTTCTACATGTACGCCTTCAACTACAATACAGCGTGATCCAATAAAACAATTATCTTCAATAATTACAGGAACTGCTTGTATTGGCTCTAATACACCTCCAATACCAACTCCTCCGCTTAAATGAACATTTTTACCAATCTGAGCACATGATCCAACCGTAGCCCAAGTATCAACCATTGTTCCTGCGCCTACATAAGCTCCAATATTTATGAACGATGGCATCATAATAACGCCTTTAGAAATATAAGATCCATAACGAGCAATTGCTTGTGGTACAACACGAACACCAAGTGCTTCATAACCGGTTTTCAAGTCGATTTTATCGTTAAACTCAAAAGGACCAATCTTGGTTATTTTTGTATCTCTAATTGGAAAATATAAGATCACTGCTTTTTTTATCCACTCATTTAAAATCCATCCATGTTCGGTAGGTTCCGAAACTCTAATTTTTCCTTTGTCGAGCAATTCAATAACTTCTTCAATGGCTTTTCTGGTAGGTTTTTTCTCGAGAAGTTCTTTGTTCTCCCAAGCTTTTTCTATAATATCTTTTAAATCGGTATGCATTTCTTGCTTTATTTAAACTAAACAAAACGAATAGTTGTGTAAATATAGCAAAAATTAAGTTTATATGTATTGCCGGTATTAATGGTTTCGATTTTGTAACCTAATCATATAAATTAAAAATACATATTGAAAGTTAAAGATTGTTAAACAACGAGCTATTTAAATAACTCTGTTTTATATTTACTTTCTAAAATGAAAACAAATTGCATCAATTTACTTTTAAAAATATTTTTTGGGTTGTTATAACTTTACTTGTTGTAAGTCAGGTTAGAGCTCAGGAGGCCGATTCTCTTTCGATATTTTATGGACAAGTTGTTACCGATGACAATAAGCCAATTGCCTTAGCTCATATTATTAATATCAATACAAAAAGAGGAATTGTTTCTGATACACTAGGGTTTTTTAAAATGAATTCAAATCCAAATGATATACTAAACATTTCAGCTATTGGTTTTGAGTATTTTGAATATCAAATTCCTAAAACAATTTCGAATGACTATTTCAAAATTCACTTAAAACGCAAGTATTATCAAATTCCTGAGGTTACTGTTAAATATTTTGGAACATACAAAGATTTTGAATACAAAGTAGTTCATCTAAAATTGGAAGATAAAAATGCAATAAACGAATCGATAAGAAAATCATTACCTCATTTAGAAAACCCGGTGCCATATGAACCAACACTGGGTTCTCCTGTTTCACTTTTATATGATGTGTTTAGTAAAGAAGGAAAAAGTCGCAG
Organism: Bacteroidetes bacterium GWA2_31_9b; assembly: GCA_001769005.1. GTDB lineage: Bacteria > Bacteroidota > Bacteroidia > Bacteroidales > UBA12077 > UBA12077. The sequence goes on from MENE01000129.1 coordinate 48,080, forward strand.
AAAATATCAGGAAATAATGAAGAATGAGCCGGTAAAAAAACAAATTGAATTAAAATATAACCCCGATATTGTTAAAAACATTACAGGACTGGAGGGAGATGAATTAAAAGAATTTATGGATATGTGCAATTTTACCGATGAGTATATTTTAAATACAAGCGATTATGTTATTTATTCAACTATTTTTAGAAATTACGAAAATTTTAAAAAAACAAGAATAAAACAGAATGATTCTATAAATTAGCACAAAATAATTCATTATGAATCAAGTATACCCATCTTTTAGCGATATTGAAGAAGCATATCAACGAATAAAGCCTTTAATAAATAAAACTCCGGTTTTAACTTCAGGAATGATTAATGAAATTTTTTCAGCTGATATCTATTTTAAATGTGAAAATTTCCAAAAGGTAGGAGCGTTTAAATTTCGTGGTGCTACAAATGCTGTTCAACTATTATCTGATACCGAAGCCAGAAAAGGAGTAACAACACATTCATCAGGCAATCATGCTGCAGCATTGAGTCTTGCCGCTCGCCAGCGGGGAATTCCAGCATACATTGTAATGCCCGATAATGCACCTGAAATAAAAAAAATAGCTGTTAAAGGATATGGGGCAAAAATTACATTTTGTGAACCAACTTTAGAAGCACGTGAAAAAACACTCGAAAAAGTGCAAAATGAAACCGGAGCAACATTTATTCATCCTTACAATAATTTCAATGTAATTAGTGGACAAGGTACCGCAGCTCTTGAGTTATTAAAAGAATATCCTTTTCTCGATATTATTATTGCTCCTGTTGGTGGTGGTGGATTGTTAAGCGGAACAGCTATTTCGGCTAAAGCAATGAATCATAAAATTAAAGTATATGCTGCAGAGCCTTTAAATGCTGATGATGCATATAGATCATTTAAACAAGGAGTAATAATCCCTTCAGTAAATCCAAAAACTATAGCCGACGGACTTTTAACATCTTTGGGTTCAATTACATTTCAGGTTATTCGTGAAAAGGTTGATGATATATTTACTACCAAAGAAGAATCAATAATTCAAGCAATGAAACTAATTTGGGAACGAATGAAAATTATTGTTGAACCCTCGTCGGCAGTTCCATTAGCAATTATTATTGAAAATATATCTTTGTTTAAAGATAAAAAAATAGGAATTATTATATCAGGAGGAAATGTAGATTTAAATCACTTGCCTTTTTAAATCACATCTATTTGTTTTGTAAAGAAAAGCTCGCCAAAACCGGGTAGTGATCGGAAAGTACAATTTCCGGAATTGAAAACTGGTTGCATGTAAAATGCGAACTAAATAAAATATAATCAATACGATACGATGGAAATTTGCCAAGATAAGTGTTCCCAATACCTTTTCCTGATTCTTTAAAAGAATCGTTTAAATTTTTACTAATCTTTTGATATGTATAAGAAACAGGCGTATCGTTAAAATCTCCACAAACAAATACCGGGTACGGAGAGCTTTTTATATGAACAGCAAGAATTTCTGCTTGTTGCGAACGTTTAATAAATGCATCTTTTAACCTTGTTGATATATCTCTTAATTCTTTTATAGTTTCTTCTTCATCCGACGATTTATTACTGGCTATAAACGAATAGTTTTTTTTATTAAAACGAATAGATTGTAAATGATTATTAAAAACCCGAATGGTATCTGAACCAATAACAATATCGGTATATATACTTATATTTAATGTATTGTTAAACTTTATTAATCCTCTGTTTATTATCGGATACTTACTGTAAGTTGCAATTCCATAATTGTATTTTCTATTGCTTTTCGAATATGCAATATGTGTATAGAATTTATTATTTAACTTATTTTTTATCTCGCTTTCTGTTAGCGTGGATGTATTTGTTAAAAATTCCTGAAAACAAATAACATCTACAGAATTTTTATTTATAAAATTAAAAATCTTATCCGATGAATTAGTGTCTTTATTCCAGTTGTAAAGATTGAAAACCCTTACATTATACGAAAGAATATTTATTGAATTTGAAATTTTTTCTACTTTGGAATTCTTCAATGGAATTTGAATAAACGAATCCAGATGATTCCATCCAATTAAGATTGAAATTAAAGAAATAAGAAAAAGCTTATTTAGTCGAAAAAGCCAAAATAGTAGATACAGAATATTAATAAATAGAAATATCGGATAAGCCAATCCAAAGAATGCAAGAAACCAAAAGTTTTCAGGATTTACATGAACAGAAACGTATGATAATATTAAAGCACCTGAAAACACAAAATTCAGATATTTAAATATCTTGTAGATAAGATTTTTCAAAACGGATTTTGATATATTATCGGAATTAATATGAAGCTTTTTATTTCCCAAAAAATTAATGGTTTATATGCTTGATTGTTTGTGCTTCCTTGAAATAAGTATTTAAAAATAAATAGCTCTTATTTACTATTTTTAAAAAGTGTTTCTTTTTCTTGTTTTGAAAGACTATCGTAACCTGATTTAGCAATCTTATCTAAAATTTTATCTATTTCTGCTTGTTTCTGAACTTTAGATTTGTTGTATTCAATATCATCAACCGGGCGTCTGTAACTTACTTTAATTTTAGGACGTGGTTTAAAAACAGAAAAAAGCATATCCATTATTCGATCAAAATATTTAGTCAGATTTTTTCCTTTTTTATATTGTAAAATATAAAAATATCCAAAAAATGCACCTCCCAAATGGGCAAGATGTCCACCTGCATTCGTTGATGCAATACTTATTACATCGATTAAAATTGTTGCTAATGCAATATATTTTAATTTTACTGCACCAAAGAAAAGTAAGTAAATGGTATGATTTGGTGCATAAACCGAAACAGCAATTACAATTGCAATAACTGATGCAGATGCTCCTAAGGCAAACGATACAGGTAAAATTTCAGTAAATAATGGAAAAATATTAAATGTAAGTATATAAACAAATGCTCCTGCTATACCTCCAACAATATAAACACTTAGTAATTTTTTATTGTCGAAATAGTGCAGAAAAATCTGACCAAACCAATACAACCATAACATGTTAAAAAGAATATGAAGAAAATCAAAATGTAAAAACATGTAGCTAATTACTGTCCATGGTCTGTGAATTAGTATCGAAATGTCCGCAGGTACTGCTAGCCATGTTACTAAGGAAAATCCAGATTCAATAGTAAACAATTTTAAAAAAACATCAAATAATCGAACAATTAAAAAAATAGAAAGATTTATATAAATTAATTTCGTAAGAGAACTACCGCTTTTAAACGATTGTTTTATTTCATCAACAATGCTCATGTTTATATTTTAAAGTAAATAATTTAAAAAAAGTTTTTACTTTTCGAGTTCCAGTATTTTATAAGAATAAACCCAAACAACATACCTCCTAAATGTGCAAAGTGAGCGATATTACTACCCGGTTCTGTTAAGCCAAACCACAATTCCAAACCACCATACATAATAACAAACCATTTTGCTTTTATCGGAATAG
>MENE01000129.1:51592-51908 GCA_001769005.1 Bacteroidetes bacterium GWA2_31_9b
ATATTGTTGCGATACAGAAACATATTGCAAACTGTCAGGATTTGAATACCAATTATCAAGAACACCTTTATAAATCTGAGAATAATACTCAGGAAAATGGCCTTTTACAAAAATTGCAAATGCATCGGGTGATGGAGTGCTCATATATACTGCAACATCTCGCATTATACTTTGCATTTGTAAATGAATAACAAATGTATGTAATGCAGCTGCACCTAGTCCTGTGATAATGAAATAGATGAAAAATCGTTTGCTGCCCCAAACAGTTTCCAATACCCGTCCAAACATCCATAATGCAAACATATTAAAGAAAAGG
>MENE01000129.1:51962-53028 GCA_001769005.1 Bacteroidetes bacterium GWA2_31_9b
TAATCTGATTTAAAATAATGCAAACCTAATATATTGTTTAATTCAATGTCGAATGAAGTACCTAAAACCCAGGTAGCCAAAAGCATTAATATATTAATCAGAATTAAATTTTTTACTACCGGAGGGATATCATTTAATCCCGATGTTCTCATAAAGTTCATTGTAAGTTCCTTTTTAATTAACTAAAACGTTTTTCTATCTCTTCTGTTTTAATAATAGTGATAATTTTTTTACCGAAAGGTGAAAAATTAGGCATTGAGCATGCAAAAAGCATATCAACAATTTTATGCATCTCTTCGGAAGCTAAGGGTTGATTGCTACTTATTGCCGATGCTTTTGCCAGCGATTGAGCAATTTTTTCTTTCACCCTACTTTTTATATTGATTTCGCTGTGCTGGTATTCATTTAAAAAAATATCGATAATCTGCTCAGGCTCCTGATTTATAGTATCCGATGGCACTCCATTCACTATTATTGAATTTCCTCCTACATCATTTATATCAAAACCAAGAATCTTGATGTCGTCTTTAATTTCCATTAAAAGTGCATGTTCTTTTCTGTCAAGTTCAATGGTTTTTGGGAATAAATTACGTTGCGAAATAATGGTATTCGATTCAAGCGAAAGCATAAACTTTTCAAATAATATTCTCTCGTGTGCCCGCTTCTGATCAATAACCATTAAACCTGATTTTACAGGTGTTAGAATATATTTATTTTTAAACTGAGAATATTTTCCGCTAATTGTATTATCAGTAAGCGTTTGCTGTGGTTCTGGTTGCATTGGAAAAGCAAAATCATCGGGTAGGTTTTTTTCATTTTCGAACCCATCATAAAGTTTATCCCAGTTTGCCAGATTTTCTTTTTCTAACGATAAAGCAGAGCTCTTAGGATTATTTTTTGTTGGTGTGGGTTTCTCATCAAATGGATTAAAAAGATGATTAATCTCAATTTTTGGATTTACGACTTCTGTATTTTTTGTAAGTACAGGTATTTCAAAGTTATGTTCCAAATTAAAATCAATTGAAGGTACAATATTGTTTTTACCCAACGATTGTTTTACTGTGGC
>MENE01000129.1:53157-56256 GCA_001769005.1 Bacteroidetes bacterium GWA2_31_9b
TAAAATATTTTTATAAGCATCAACAACGGCTTTGTTTAAATAAGGGCTTCTCATAAATCGGTTATTTATGAAAAAAAACTGTTCTCCTGATTTTTTTCGTGCATTCTCAGGTTTGCCTACAAATCCCCTAATTTTAATAATACTTGTTTCGGCTTCAATTGGAACAAGGTTTTGATTTATCTTTTTACCATATAACGATACAATGCGTTGAGCAATATTTGCACGAGGTAATATATAAATTTCTGAATCGTTGTGATAAAGTTTAAATTCTACATGCGCATTTGCTAACGCAATTCGTTCAAATTCAGAAATAATATGCCCAAACTCAGTTGTATTTGATTTTAGAAACTTTCGACGTGCGGGTATATTATAAAATAAGTTTTTGACTGCAAAGTTTGTTCCTGTGGCACAATTTACAGGATTCTGACTAATAACAGTTGATCCTTCAATAATAATTTGTGTACCTACTTCAGCATTGGCAAGTTTTGTTTTTAGTTCAACTGATGAAACAGCAGCAATAGAAGCTAATGCTTCGCCCCTAAATCCCATTGTTGTAATTGCAAATAAATCTTCTGCTCTTCTAATTTTTGATGTTGAATGTCTTTCAAAAGATAAGCGGGCATCTGGTTCCGACATTCCTGTTCCGTTATCAATAATTTGCACCAGAGTTCTTCCGGAGTCTTTTATATTTATTGTAATCGATGTTGCTTTAGCATCAATAGAATTTTCAACTAATTCTTTTACAACCGATGCAGGGCGTTGAATAACTTCTCCTGCTGCAATTTGGTTTGCTACTGAATCGGGTAAAAGCTGTATTATGTCGGCCATTGATATTTATCGATTAACGAAGAAAAAAGAAATAAACTAAGGCAAATAAGATAGCGATTATTAAAATCAGACGTAAATTCGATTTATCTCTTGATATTTTTGTTCGTTTTCCGAATCCTCGAATTTGGCCTTTAATGTTAGGTATATATGGTTTCTCACTGTCAGATAAATCACCCTTTCCCATTTCTCTTTTTATTTGATTTATCCTGTTTTCAAGCTCTTCTTTTTGTTCATTATAATATCGTGGTTTATAATTGAATTGCTTGCTTTTTGGAAGATGAAAAAATTTCATTGCCATATTTTTTCAGTATTAATTTTTGCAAATGTATTTAATATTTTCCCCAAAATTAAATTTTGATTTGTTCATCATTTAAATAATTTGATAAATGTATAGTTATAACAATTCAATACCATTTATTTACTATATATTTGTCGCTTGGTTGTAAGAAAAAAACGGATATCTGAAAATATAATTATTAAATCTTTGTTAATCAGATAAACTTTTATATTTTTGCAATCCCAAATTGTATAGAAACTGTTAAAATTATTATTAATGTACGCAATTGTAGAAATAGCAGGCCAGCAGTTTAAAGTAGAAAAGGACAGTAAAATATTTGTTCATCGTTTACAAGGTGAAGAAGGAACAACTGTAGATTTCGAAAAGGTACTGTTGCTAGATAATGACGGAAAGGTAAAAATAGGAACACCTACCGTGAATGGCGCAAAAGTTTCCGCTAAAATTTTATCACACGATAAAGGTGATAAAGTAATTGTATTTAAAAAGAAGAGAAGAAAAGGGTATCAAAAGAAAAACGGTCACCGTCAATCTTTTACCCGAATTCAGATTCAAGAAATTATTGCATAATCAAAAAATACTAAAATCAAATGGCACATAAGAAAGGAGCTGGTAGTTCACGTAACGGTCGCGAATCAGAAAGTAAACGATTAGGCGTGAAACTATTTGGCGGACAAACAGCTAAAGCTGGTAATATTATCGTTCGTCAGAGAGGTACTAAACATAATCCAGGCTTAAATGTTGGTATTGGTAAAGACCATACACTTTTTGCTTTGATTAACGGAACTATTGAATTCAAAAGAAAACGGGATGATAAATCGTTTGTTTCGGTTATCCCTTTTGAAAATTAAACGAATTTTTTTTATTTTTTTTTCTCCTGTTTTTTTGCTTTTATAAGTAAAATATCAGGAGATTTTTCATTTTATTATTCTCGTATTTAATCTATCTAAGTAGTATGCTTACACTTAAAATTCTACAAGAAAATAAAGAGTTTGTCATTGAACGATTAGCTGTTAAAAATTTTAAAGCCGAAAGTCTGATTAACCAGATTCTTGAATTGGATCAAAAAAGACGTTCAACACAAAACAGCATGGACAATAACCAGGCTGAATTAAATAAACTTGCTAAAGAAATTGGTGAATTATTTAAAAGTGGTAAGCAGAATGAAGCAAATGTATTAAAAGAAAAAAATGCGGAGATAAAAAACACAGTAAAATTGCAAAACGAAGAGCTTACTGCAATTGAAAAAGAACTTAGCAATATTTTAGTTCTATTGCCAAATTTACCACATCAATCTGTTCCAAAAGGAAAAGCTGCAGAAGATAATAAAGAAATCCGATCGGGTGGTACAAAACCTACATTACCAGAGAATGCTGTTCCTCATTGGGAACTTGCAAAAAAGTATGATATTATTGATTTCGAACTTGGAAACAAATTAACCGGTAGCGGATTTCCTGTTTACAAAGGAAAAGGAGCAAAGCTACAAAGGGCATTAATAAATTTCTTTCTTGAAGAAGCAATTTCTGCTGGATATCTTGAAATTATGCCGCCAATTATGGTTAACGAAGATTCTGGTTTTGGTACTGGTCAATTACCCGATAAAGAAGGTCAGATGTATCATGTAGGTATTGATAATTTATATCTTATTCCTACAGCTGAGGTTCCGGTTACAAATATTTACAGGGATGTAATTTTATCAACAGAAGATTTTCCTGTTAAAATGACCGCATATACTCCTTGTTTCAGACGCGAAGCCGGATCGTACGGGAAAGATGTTCGAGGATTAAACCGCTTGCATCAGTTTGATAAAGTTGAGATTGTTCAAATTCAGCATCCCGAAAAATCATATCAGGCACTTGAAGAAATGGTTAAGCATGTTGAAGGTTTAGTTAAAGCATTAAACTTGCCATATCGTATTTTACAGTTATGTGGAGGAGATATGAGTTTTACTTCAGCACTAACGTATGATTTCGAAG
>MENE01000130.1:0-147 GCA_001769005.1 Bacteroidetes bacterium GWA2_31_9b
ATGAAGAAAAACCAATGGAATTTTTCGCACACTACACATTTCAATAAAATGAGTTCCCTTCAAAGCTGATTCGGAAAATAAAATCCCATTGTTTGCAATAATTCCAACAGTATGACCCATAATTTTTGAAAAACCTGTTACCAGAGT
>MENE01000130.1:215-4176 GCA_001769005.1 Bacteroidetes bacterium GWA2_31_9b
GATCCATCCATTTGGAATTTTGTGTATGAATAATACCATACAACTCTTTTGCAGGATATAATGGTTCTTCAATTTTCTCAGAAATTGTTATTACTTTTCGTGGTTTGGGTAAATTCGTAAAAATATTACGACAAATCAGAATAGCTTCTTCCTCCGTTTTAGCCAGGTGATCGGCAACTCCTGAAATATGAGTATGCGTATATGCACCACCCAATTCTTCTGCCGTAACAGTTTCTCCAATCGCAGCTTTAACCAGTGGAGGTCCAGCCAAAAATATTGTTCCCTGATTTTCTACAATAATTGATTCATCACTCATAGCAGGAATATATGCTCCTCCTGCAGTACACGATCCCATTACCATTGCAATTTGAGGAATTCCTTCTGCCGATAATCTGGATTGATTATAAAAAATTCTTCCAAAATGATCTCTATCGGCAAAAACATTTGCTTGTTCAGGAAGAAATATTCCACCTGATTCTACAATATAAACACAAGGTAAATGATTCTCAAAAGCAACCTCTTGTGCTCTTAAATGTTTTTTAATGGTTTCATTAACATAGGTTCCTCCTTTTACAGTAGGATCATTTGCAATAATAACACTTTCTATACCTTGAATATTTCCTATACCAGTTATTATACCTGCTGAATGGAATTGGCTGTCATACAAATCATTGGCTGCCAATGTTGAGAATTCTGAAAAAATTGTTTCTTTATCAATTAATGCGTTTATTCTTTCTCTGGCTAATAATTTATTTTTTGATTTATGTTTCTTTACATACGAATCATCAGGTCGGTCAATAACCCCTTGAATTTTTCTTTTGAAATCATCAATTATTTGAATCGTTTCATTATAATTGTTTTTATAATCATCTGAATTAGAATTTATTTTAGTTTTTATAACGATTAAATCATTCATTTTATTCAATTTAAATTTTAAATTCAACAAATAGCTGAATATCAACAAATAAATAGCGCATTGTAGCTATATAAAAATGAATTCGCACAATCATTTAAATTATGCGTATTCAACTATTTCTCATATTATTTTTAATAGTATAACATCTATTATTAGACCCAATAAAAATAGCATTCCGAATGACTTATTAAAGACAAATGCCCTGTGAACTAAGTACAATGGCCATCCTTTACCAAGTTCTCCTTCTGGTGCTTTATCAGGTCGTTTTTTAAGCATCACTTTTGATTCCTTAATAAACTTAGGAATCGATAGAAGAATTAATAAAACAGCTGGCCCAAGTTGAGCTGTAACAACAAGAAATATAACCAGCGCATACTGAAGTATCCATAAGCCAATAACAGAATATCGCGAAATTTTTTCTCCAATAATAACAGGTAACGTACGAATACCTTTTGCTTTATCCTCTGCCAGCTTATCAGTATGTTTCCCAAGAAGCACTGTTGTAGGCCCGAATGCATAAACTAAGCTTACCAATGCAACCCAATTACTCCATTGACCTCCAGAAACAACAAAATATGTTCCTCCAATCATTAAAGGGCCCCAGACAAGAACAACAGATATTTCGCCTAATCCAAAATATTTTAAAGGCCAAGTGTAAAAAAGCAAAAAGAATAGCCCTGGGAGTAATACCCATAAAGTAGATAACCCAACCTGGTAAGTAATCAATAATCCAGCAGAAAGAGCTAATATTCCTGTAACAACAATATATGCAATAAACTTGTTTCTTGTTACAAAACCATTTTCCAAGGGGTGAGGTCCATATTGTGCTCGATAATAGTTATCTTTATCAACTCCTTTATTATAATCAACATAGTCATTTAATAAATTATTGGTTGCATGTGCCAGTACTAAACCAAAAAAGCTTAAAAGAAAAATATACCACGAAAAGAAACCTGTGCGATATGCTAATAACCCCCCTATACCTGCTGCAATAGCTGTCATTATAAATACAGCAGCACGACTGGCAATTAGCCATCTTGAAATAAAATCATACCTATTCCATTCTTCCTGGGTAACTTGTGGAATTACCCTTAATGCATTTATCCATATTTTTAACATTTCTTATAGTTTTAATATTTAACATTATTATAATTCTTAATTCGATAAACAACAAAAACCAGAAAATGTTAAAAAATTTGCATACTTATTAATTGGATAACTTTACAGGAAGAAGATAAAATGAAATTATTATGTAATATTATAAATGGCAGTTATTTGCTTACAATGTTAAAGAAATCCTTTAGTTCTTGTTTTTTTTCTTTACTCAAATTATGCCACCGTATTCCTTGAATTGCTCCTTCCAAGGCACATAGTTTACTATAACAAGCTGTAGGTTCAATAGTTTTTATCCGAATAAAGGCATTTTCGCTACCTATATGTTTTAATTCTTCTGCATTTGAAATATCAACCTGATTTAGCAGTTTTTCTAGTTCTTTTCCGACATTTGGAAGCTTTGTTAAATCTGTCATAATAAATATGTATAAACAATATTGTAAATAGTTGAATTGAAATTTAGACAATTGTTTGCTAATTTTAACGACTAAATAATTTAAAAATTAAATAAAATGAAAAAATTAATTTTAATTATCCTTTCAGTTTTTCTTTCTGTTAATTTTATTTATGGTCAGGAGAAAACAAAAAAGGAAATGAAGCCAGCACTTTTGGTAATAGATGTACAAAATGCCTTTGTTCCTATGATGGATCAAAGTGATAAAGACCGGGCTTTCCAGATGATTAATGGAGCAATTTGGGTATTTGAAAATTTTAAATTACCCATAATACGCATATATCATCAGGATGATAAATGGGGACCTGCAACTGATTCGGAAGGATTTAAATTTGATTCTATTATTAAGTTTTCTAACGAATATCCTATAATCATTAAACACTATGGTGATGGATTTAACAAAACTGATTTGGACAAGGTATTAAAAGAAAAAGGTATAAATACTGTTTTTTTATGCGGATTAAGTGCAACAGGATGCGTTTTAGCCACCTTTATTGGAGCTAATAACCATGATTACAAAGCATTTATGGTTAAGGACGCTTTATTAAGTCCAAATAGTGATTATACTAATGTAATTGAATCAATAATGAATACTGTTGATTTGGAAACAATGATGTTTATGTTTGAATATATTAAGTAAAATGAAATGAAAAAAGTATATTTTATAATAATTGGGTTATGTTTCCTTGTCGTTTCATGCCAAAACGAACCAAAATACGGGTTTGATGTTATAGAACTGATGAAATCGAAATACCAAAATACGTGGTACAAGAACTTTACATTTGCACAACATGTAAATAAATACAAAAACGATTCTGTTATCTCTAAAGAAATATGGTACGAGGCATACTCTTACCCTAACAAACTTATTATTAAGTTCAATGATTTTTCAAGTGGAAGTGGCGTATTATTTAATAATGATACGGTGTACCATTTCAAAGACAGTATGCTTGTGACTCATTACAAAAGAATTCATGATTTAGTGTTGCTTGGGTTAGATGTTTACGAACAACCTGTAGAAGTTAATTTTGAGAAACTTAAAGAATTAGGGTACAATTTAAGTAAAATGTGCGAAGCTACGTTCGGTGGAAGGGAGATGTATTGTATTGGGGTCACTGATGAGCAGGAACAAGCCAATAAATTTTATATCGATAAAGAATTCTTGTATTTTGTTAAAAATGTAAAATTTCAGGGCGATGATATAAACGAGACTGTTTTTTCAAACTACCAAACTATTGATGACAAGTTGGTTGCAACAAAGATACTGTTTTATAAAAACAACCAACTGATAATGGATGAAGAATATTTTAATATTAAATTTCCTGAAGAACTTGATCAGAACATTTTTGAACCTTCGAATTTTTTAAACGCTAATTGGTAGGTCTATCTTTTTACTATAAACCACGGATTTAAAAGCTCCTTTTTGTTAAAACTTAAAGGAGTTTTTTCATCTTTTTGTGTTACTATACAACCCGCTG
>MENE01000130.1:4228-8137 GCA_001769005.1 Bacteroidetes bacterium GWA2_31_9b
TCAGTTTCTGCATTCATATGTGAACGGCTTCCAACAACAGTATATTTCTCCTGATTTCTAAATATAGGAAGTTTTTGAGAATTCAATATCAGTTGATTTATATTTGAATTTGCTGAATCAACTTGTAGAACAGATATTTTATATGCTCCAATATAATCAGATGCAAAATACAAATTATTTAATACAGGTGCATATATAACTCCTGCAATAGGTTTCCCATTCTGTATTAAAGCAATATTTACGGTAAATTCTCCATTTCTGTTTATAAACTCCTTTGTACCGTCAAGAGGATCTACCATCCAAAAAAAATCCCATGTTTTACGTTCGTGGTAAGGAATATTTCTTCCTTCTTCGCTTAAAACAGGGATTCCTGTTTTAAATAAAATATCTGAAATTATCGTATGAGCTTTTTGGTCAGCTAAAGTTAATGGAGAATTATCAGATTTAATTTTCATTTCAAAATCTGTTGAATAATAAATATTTAAAATTTCTTTACCAGCCATTATTGACGCATCTATTGCAGTTTCTAATAATAATTCAGTTTTTGTATATTTCATTTTCATTATTAAAAATAAATTACCCTGAGTATGAAAACTGTAACAAACATATAAATTATTGTTAATGGAAATCCCACCCTGAAAAAATCAGTAAATGAATAACCTCCGGGTCCATATACCATGAGATTGGTTTGGTATCCATGAGGAGTCATAAAATTTGCTGCAGCAGCAAATGATACCACAAGTACAAATGGAACAGGATTTAAACCCATATTTGCAGCCATCATAAGTGATACAGGGAATACAATAGCTACAGCAGCTTTATTTGTAATATAAGCTGCTAAAACGGAAGTAATAATGTAAATGCCAAATAGTAAACCTACCTTTCCAAGAGGTAAAAATATTCGTGTTAAAATATCTGCAACAAGATCAGCAGCACCCGATTTTATCATTGCAGTTCCAAGTGCTAATGATAAAGCAATAATCATTGCCAGATTATAATCAACAGATTTATATAATTCTTTCGGATTTGTTATTTTCATAGCTATTACAACCATTAATAACACAACTAATCCCATAAACAAAGAAACAAGATGAAATGCAGATAAGAGAATTATCAAAATAGTTCCACCCAATAAGGTCCAGATTTTGTAAGCTTCAATCTTTTTAAAATCTTTAACTTTAGATATAAAATAAAAATCATGTGTATCAATAGATCTGCTGTAAAAGTCGATACCTGTATAAAGTAAAAGTACATCACCAGCTTTTACGAGAGTGTCACCAATTTTACTTGAAATGCGTTCACCATTTCTATGAATAGCAATAACAGCAGCATCAAATTTTGCTCGAAAACGAATTTCGCTTACTGTTTTTCCAATCATAGTGGAGTTATGAGAAATTACAATTTCTACTACTTCTGTTTGTTTTTTCTTATTTAACATGCCAACAGAAGGAAGTGTAAGGCCAGATTCGGCATGTAACATTTCGGTAATTACTTCGGTATCACCTGCAAATATTAATAAATCTTCTTGTTGAATGATTAAATCCGGCAAAACAGTTGAAATTTTATAGTTTTTTCTTGCTATTTCTACTAAATATAAACCCTTTAGTGTTAAAAGCCCTGAATCACTTATTGTTTTACCAATTAAATGTGAGTTTTTACGTATTTCTGCTTCTACAATATATTTTCTTGAATTTTGTGAGAAATCAGTTAAAAGATCAGGATTTGAAGGTAACAGTTTATTGCCAAAAAATACTAAATAAAAATATCCAATAACAATCATAGGAACACCAACCCATGCAAATTCGAATATATTTAATGATGCAGCATTTGGGATTATTTTTTGATCAACATACATTCCATTTACAATTAAGTTTGTTGATGTGCCAATTAGAGTAGCACATCCACCAAGAATAGTTGCATATGAAAGTGGAATTAGAAATTTTGATGGAGAAATATCATTGCGTTTACACCAGTTATTTACATATGGCATCATAATAGCCACTAATGGTGTATTGTTCATGAAAGCTGAAAAGGCAGATGAAACAATTGTCATTCTGCTTAAAAAACTTCTGTAATTATTTGCCGATTTAAATATCCTGTCAAACAGAGCTTCAATAACCGAAGTTTGTCTAATTATATCTCCTAATAATAATAGTAAAATTATAACCGCAATTTGTTCGTTTGCAAAACCATTAAGAATCTCCCCCGGACTTAATATTTTAAAAAAACCAAGAACTGTAACAGCAATTACAAATGTAAAAGTAGCACCAAGTAATTCTTTATAAAGAGATATAAGAATAAAAAGAATTACAAGAAAAACTATAATAAGATCTAGTTTAATCATATAAATAAAAAAGCTTTATTTATCACATAAGACAAATAAAGCTTTTTAAAATAAGTATACAAAATAATTAAAAACAGAACTTTTAAAATTATAAAAAATAAGCTTTAATACTACCTCTTAATAATTTTATACGTATTTGCCTTACCACTATTCAAATCAGTAAGCTTTAAGATTAATTGCGAAGAACTGTGATTGCTCAAATTAAGCTCAAAAAAGGTTCCTGTATTTTCAAATTCTTCATTCGAAATCAATTTGCCCTCCATACTGAATAATTCAATTTTAACTTTTTTAATTTCTGGATTTTCTATTTGAATATTAATATACTCAACTGCTGGATTTGGGTAAATATTTACCTTAAAATCTTTATTCGAAAGCTCATCAATACCTGTTATTTCATAATATCCTTGTTGAAATCCTTGAGTTAAAACTAAATTGGAAGTAGTAAAAGTTTCAACAGCAAGTTCTCCTAAAGTCCAACTTAGGCTCAATCCACCTGCTTCTGAATATCCACCAGCCGAGGCAACAACCGATGATGATATGCTCTGTCCATTTGCTAAAATAGCAAAGAAACATAAAACTGATAATAATAGAAATTTTTTCATAATTCTATTGGTTTTGAATATTTATAAAAGATAAAAATACAAAATAATATACCAAATATCAATTTTTCATTTATGTTGAAAAATTTTAATACAAAAGAATAACAAATCTATAACACTTTAATCTTAGTTTGGTTTAATTATTGAAATGGTTTTATAAATTTGTAGAGTAAAACATTTGATTTAAAACTAAAACTATGAAACATGTATTCATTTTACTAACCTTTTTTCTTTCATATTTTCAATTATTATCCCAAAATATTGATATGACTGTAAATGGAAACTCTGAATTTGCCTCTAAACTTTATGAACAAGTAAAGCAAGAGCCTGTAAACATTATATATTCACCATTTAGTATTTCTTCAGCTTTAGCAATGACTTATGCAGGAGCAAGAGGTGAAACGCTTAATCAAATAAGTAAGGCAATGTCATTTTCAAAAAATCAAGATGAACTTCATCAAAATTTTAATTTATTAAATAATCAAATAACAAAATCTGAAATAAAAGGAATTGATATTCAACTTGCAAATTCAATTTGGATTGAAGAAAGTTTTAAGGTTTCAGAAGATTTTCTGAATATTAATAAATCATATTATAATGCAGGTATTATTCCTGCACAATTTTATATAGATCCGGAAAATTCTCGTTTAAAAATTAACAATTGGGTTGAGAAGCACACAAATAATAAAATTACAGATTTATTACCCGACGGATCAATACACCAATCAACCATAATGGTTCTGGTAAATGCAATTTATTTTAATAACTCATGGAAAAAACCATTTGATAAAAAATTAAATACAGAAGGTGTTTTTTATGTTTTTAAAACCTGCCAAACTCAGGCCACATTTATGAATAACTCTATAAATTCAGGTTATTACGAGGATAATAAATTATCTATTGTTGAAATTCCTTATGTTGATGAGCAACAATCGATGTTTATTTTTCTTCCAAAAGAAAAATATG
>MENE01000131.1:0-8056 GCA_001769005.1 Bacteroidetes bacterium GWA2_31_9b
TATAAACTTCCGGATTTTTTATTTGAAAAACCCTAAGACTTTTAAAAATCAAAGCCTTTGTTTATTCTTGATAAATTAATTACTCGTAAAAGTAATCGTCTATTGTCCATGAGCAAGCTGTAACCAATTCGTTTTCGTTGAATGCTCTTCCGTTAAATTCTCTTATTTTCTGCATAATTTCTTTTGCCTGTTCATCGTTACTGAATTGCATTAAAACTGCTGAATTATAACCAGGCCAAACAGCAGTATCAAAACGAGGATCGCCTTTAATATTTTTTGCTATAAGCTGTTCAATAACCTGATAATCTTTAATATCGTTTTGTTCGAGCATTTTTAGTAATGGTTCACGAACACTTACGTTACAAGTTACATATATCATTTTCATAGTAGTAATGAGTTATAAGTTATGAGTTATGAGTTATAAATTATGGTTAAAAAAATAGACCGCACTTGCCTGCCGCAGGCAGGGATTAAAAATGATGCAAGCAATTTTTAACCCCAACCCCTTAAAAAGGGGCAATAACTGCAACATCTGAATCTTGCAGTTAGCCCTCCTTGTTAAGGAGGGTTGGGAGGTTTAAACCTTATGTCAACAAGATTAATTTTGTATTCATTATTATTAAGCTTCTTTTCTGTGAAAAACTGAATAAATAGTTGGTACTAATACCAATGTAACAATAGTAGAAATAAATAATCCACCAATTATTGTAACTCCTAGAGGTGAATACATTTCGTTGCCCATACCTTTACTCATTGCCATTGGTAACATACCTAACATTGTTGTAAAAGTAGTCATAAGTACCGGGCGTAAACGTGAACGTCCTGCTTCCTGAACAGCATCTGATAATGAATATCCGCGTTTTCTTAACATATTCGTATAATCAACAAGAATAATTCCATTATTTACAACTATTCCCATAAGCATAATTACACCTATAAAAGTGGTAACGCTTAAAGTTAATCCTGTTAAAAAGAAAGCCAATATTATACCTACAAATGTAAACGGTATAGAGAACATGATTATAAATGGGTCTTTCAAAGATTCGAATTGCGCAGCCATAACCATATAAACGAGTATGACACCAATAATTAAAATCAGAAACAAATCTGTAAAAGATTCTCCTTGGCTTGATAATTGACCAGCAAGTTTTACTTCGACTCCAGAAGGTAATTTGGTATTATCTAAAACCTCTTGAACTTGTTCAGATGCTTGTCCTAAGGATGTTCCCATAATATTTGACATAACTTTAACTACTCGGTGTTGAGAAATATGATTTATCTGCAACGGCCCTGAACCAATTGAAATATTTGCGAATGCTGAAACCGGTATTTGTTCTCCACGAAGATTTGTTACTTCAATATTCGAAATGTTTTCAAGCCTATTTCTATATTCAGGCAAATAACGAATAGCTATTTGATAATCGTTCCCTTTTTCGGTAAAACTTCCTGCTTCAGCTCCAAAAACTGATTGTCTTATTTGCAGGGCAATCATTGTAGTATTTAATGCTAAATCAGAAGCTTTATCTTTATCAATATTAATATGTATTTCTGACTTTCCTTCATCTACAGATGATTGAACATCGGTAAGACCATTAATATCTCTTAGTTTTTCAAAAAGTATATTTGCAGCATTATTCATTTCTTGAAAATCTTCGCCTGTGATTTCAATCTCAATAGGCTTAATATTTCCTGTAATAGCATCAGAAATAAGACTTCCGGCAGTTACATGATACTTTTCGATTTCGGGTATTTCAGAAAGCTTAAGCCGAAGCATTTCTCCAATTTCCTTGGCTGTACGCTCTCTTTTATCGGGTAAAGTAAGATGAGCAAGCACAGTACTTACATTTTTACCTTCTTTAAAACCAACAGAAGTCATTGTACCATCGTCGGTTTGACCAGATATTGCTGATAAAGAACCTGGAACCATTTCGGGTATTTCATCATAAAAAATTTGCATTACTTTTTGAGCAACACTATCTGTTTTTTCTGCACTTGTACCTATCTCTGTTTCAAAAGTTATTGCAATATCTCCGGCATCAAAATCGGGAATATAATCTGTACCTAGCTTCTTTCCTGATAAAATAACAAGAATAAAAATTGAAACAGCTGTAACTATTGTAATTGCTTTATGATGAATAGCCCAACTTAATATCTTCTTATAAAAATTTTCGAGACTAATAAAAAACTTCTCTCCTTTGGTAAAAAACCAATTATGCTTTTCTTGTTTTTCGCCTTTTTTATGACCTTTAAGCAACTTAGAAGCAACCATTGGTGTCAATGTTAGCGAAGTAATAAGTGATGCTATCATTGTAACAGAAGTAATAATTGCAAGTTGTTTAAAAAGTAAGCCC
This sequence comes from Bacteroidetes bacterium GWA2_31_9b, assembly GCA_001769005.1. Classification (GTDB taxonomy): domain Bacteria; phylum Bacteroidota; class Bacteroidia; order Bacteroidales; family UBA12077; genus UBA12077. The sequence continues at coordinate 2,352 of MENE01000131.1, forward strand.
ACAATTCCTCCAGCAAATATCATAGGAATAAAAACCATTAAAGTAGTAGCTGTAGAAGCTATAATTGCCATACCCATTTCTCCTGTTCCAAAAATGGCTGCTTGTTTTGGTTTTTCTCCTTTTTCAATATGTTGTGTAATATTTTCAAGAACTACAATTGCATTGTCGACAACCATTCCTATAGCTATTACAATTGCCATTAAAGTAAATATGTTAATTGTATAACCAACAACATACATTGCAAGAAATGCTGATATCAAAGAAAAAGGAATGGTAAGAAAAATTATTAAACTCGATTTCCATTCACGTAAAAAGATGAAAACTATAGCAACAACAAAAAGTAATGCCCACCAAAGCGAATCGGAAAGGTTTTTTATTGATTGACTTACAATTTGATCGGTATTTAAAATTTCTAAAACTTCTACATCAGGAGGCAATGTTTTTTGTATTTCGGCAACATTAGAGCGAATCGCATTTGCAACATCAAGTGTATTAGCACCCGATTGTTTTTGTATCATAAGTGCAACACCTAAGCCATTCTTTGATCGCGCAAATTCATCTTTTTCTTTATAGCTATCTTCAATTTCGGCAATATCTTTTAGTTTGATAATTCTTCCATTAAAAGCAATAAGCACAACATTTTTTATTTGATCAATATTTTCGAATTTCCCAGGAACCTTAATTGCAAAGTCACTGATTCCAACTTTTATGCTCCCTCCGGGAATATTTATATTTTCAGCTTGTAAAATCGTAGCTACCTGACTAATAGAAAGGTTATATGCATTTAGTTTTTTTGGATCAATATTAATTTTAATTTCTCGTTCAGGTTGACCAACATAAATTACAGAACCAAGTCCATCAATCTTTTTTAGTGGACCAATAATTTCGTCTTCAATGATATTGTTAATTTCCTGATAACTTTCTTTAGCAGTAATACCATAAACAACAATAGGAAATAATGAAGAATTTATTTTATAGATTACCGGATTTTGTGCATTTGAAGGTAATTTTCTTTTAACAAGTTCAAGTAAATCTCGGGCATTATTTGCAGCATTAGTGATATCAGTTCCCCATTCAAATTGTAAAGCAATAAAAGACACATTTTCTCTTGAAGAAGATACTATATCTTTTATTCCTTCTGTTCCTGCTAATATTTCTTCAAGTTCTTTTGTAACCTGCTCTTCAACTTCTTCAGCAGAAGCTCCCGGATATACAGTCATAACTGTTAGTGTAGGGAGTTCCATTTCCGGCAAAAAGTCTAACGACAGCTTCTGCATTGATACTAATCCAAAGAGCAAAATTGCAAGAAATGCCATTGTTGTTGCTAATGGCCTGTTAACCGCTGTATTTGGTAATTTCATTTTCTTTTAGCTTTTTAATTTTTACTTATTTACCAATACGAACTTTGCAACCATTACTAAGTTTGTTTTTTCCTGCAACAGCTATTGTTACACCGGGTTTTAGCCCATCTACTCCAATAAGATTTTCAACCGAAAATTTTCTGGTAATTTGTATTTTTTCTGCAATATCACTTTCTATAACAAAAACATACTCATTTCCTGTTCCTGATTGTCGGGTTATTGATTCAAAGGGAATAAAAACAGCATTTTGTTCAGGTAAAAAAATCTTTACTTTAGCAAACATTCCCGGTTTTATTAATAAGTCGTTGTTATTGATTTGTATTTCCACTTTAGCAGTTCTTGATAATGTTGATAAAGTAGGATCAACGGATTTTACTTTGCCTGAGATTCTTTTTTCAGGATAAGCATCGAATACAACATCTGCAGATTGGCCAATATAAATTTTTGAAATATCTTTTTCGTTAACATCAATTGTAACTTTAAGCACATCGAGTTGCATCAATTGTACAATTCCTGATGTCATTGAATATCCGGGCTTTAAGTTAGGAGCAAAAAAGAAATTCTCACCTTCTTGCACAATATAATCTACTATTGTTCCTGCAAATGGAGCTCTAACTTCGGCGCTTTTTTTAAGCATTTGTGTTTTAGCTACAGAAGCATCGTACATTGCTTTAACATGATCAAAATCCTGCTCGCTAACACTTCCTTTTTCGCGCAATCGTGTAACCCGATCGAAATCCTTTTCAAGTGTATTTCGTTCGATTAAAGCCTGGGTATATAGTTCCGAAGAAAGTTCAACAATTAAATCTCCTTTATTTACCTTTTGACCTTCGATAAAATAACATTTTTCTACTCTTCCGGGTAAGGTTGTACCCAGGTTTGCTTCTTTATTCGCAAATGCTGTTCCAGTAAAATCGATGCTAGGAGAATATTTTTTTTCTACACTAGTTGTTGTTGTAATTGCAATAACTCTTTCGGTTTTTGTTTCAACTGTTTTTTGCTTTCCACAACTCGTTCCAATAAGCAATAGCGATATTAGGTAGATATAATTTTTTCTCATATTTAAATTTTTTATTTATTCAATTGTCCGGTAACTTTTAATAATTCTGTTTCACAAAGTTTGTTTTCTGTTTTTGCATCAATTAAATTTGAAAATGCTTCTTGCCACATGGTTTGGGCTTCGAGTAATTCTGTGGTTCTTACAATTCCTTCATTAAAATTATCCTGAGTTAATTTTAAGTTTTCTTCGGTTTGTAAAAGAGCTATTTTAGATAACTCAACTCGTTTAATCGATTCGTTGTATTTGTAAATTGTTTGTTTTACCTGTAAGGTTATTAGTTCTTCTGTTTCAATAGATTTTAATTCGGCAGCATTTCGTTCGTGACGCATTGCTTGTACAGTATGTATTTTATCGCCCCAATGAAACAAGGGGATATTTATAAATACACCAACATTCCAATCGGCTCCGAATTCTTCTTTAAAACCATTGTAAGGATTAGGATTCATAAACATGTAATTAGCTGTTAATCCAATATTTGGCATATATCTCGACAACATTAATTTTTCGCCTGATTTAGCCATTTCCAGAGATGTATTCACCAAACTAATTTCAGGTCTTTCGGATAAAGCAAGCTGAACAGAATTTTCTTCAATCGGGATTATGTAATTTATTTCGAGACTATCGGAAAAATTTACAATCGTATCAATTGGAAATCCTATAACATGATTTAAAGCCATGCGAGCCATCTGGAGACCATTCTCAACCCTCAGCTTTTTTAATTCTACCTCGTTAAGTTTAACTTTTGCTTTTAGTAAATCGTTATTTGTAATTATTCCTTCGTTGTAATAATTATTTAAATCAACAATAAGTCTTTCAATCCTATTTATATATGACTGTGTGAGTAAAAGTTTTTCCTGCAGTGAAATTACTTTCCAATAATATTCATCGGTTTCATATATTACCTCATGCTCAGTTATTTGCTTCTTTGTTTGCATAAGGTCTTCGCCTTGTTGTGCAAGTTTATTTAACTGAAGAATCTTTCCCCCCGTATAAATTGGTTGAATCATTCCAATATTTGCAGTGTAAATATTTTTAAATCCAAAACTTACTTCATCAGCAGGTAAATATGAATAGTTTTTAAAAATTTCGTTGCCATTTTTATCAAGCATAATGTTTCCAGCCCCATCTAAAACAAATGTTTCAGCTAAAAGTGTTGGATTATTATAAAATGCCAGCTCGTTTAATTTACCGTCTTTTATAGCAGCCGCTGGAATTATAGGTAAAAATATATTTTCACTTAATAGATTAAACTCTTTATTTGTTCGCATATATGCACCATTGACAGCAAAATTTGGCAGATACTGTGTTTTAGTAAATTTCTTTACTGATGTTGCGGCCCGTTTATGTTCTTCGGCCATTTGAATTTTTATATTTTTTTCAAGAGCCAATTGTCTGCAATCATTTAAATTAAGTTTTTTCTGAGCAAATACACTTATAGTAAGAGTAATGAGAAATAGTATATTTATTATTCTAATCATTTTAAATAGGTTACGATTGTTTTACAATACCATAAAATAAAATTTGCAATGTTTGATCGAGATGTTTTTCGAGTTCATCGATTGAAATTTCGTTTTTTATTAAAAGAGCCGTTTCCAAACCTTTTAAAGCTGTTGCAAGTGCTATTGAAGATACTTTTGTTTCGGAGAGATTAAAAATCCCATGATCAATTCCTTCTTGTAATATTTTTTGAATAATCTGTTGCTCCTCTTTATCGTACTTTGCACGAATTTTTTCTGTAAAAGCCAGATTTGAGAGATAATCGTTTTTAAGAGCTTCGTAAAAATTAACCATTTCTTTCAGAAATTTCATTCGGATTAAAACATAGTTTCTGATTTTTTCTTTCGGATTATCGTTACTTTTTACAACCTTTTTATCAAGCTCAATACTTAACAAATCAGCATCGTGTTTAACTACAGCTTCGAAAACTTCTTCCTTGCTTTTAAAATAATAATACAACGAACTTTTGCCCATTCCTGAAGCTTTAGCAATATCATCCATTGTGGCTTTTTTAAACCCAAAACGACTAAATACTTGTGATGCAATTGCAATTATTTTGTATTTAATATTTTTCTGTTTTTGTTGAATATGCTCTTTTATCATTTTCGACTAGTTTAGAAATTGGGTTCAAAAATACATTGCAAAAATAGAAATACAAAATTTTTCGACCATTTTTTTCGAATAGTCGATAATATATATTATAAAACAAAGAAATCCAACTGATTATATCAATTGGATTTCCATTTATTACAGTAAAAAATATTTATACTGCTAAAGTAAAATCGAGTTGTTTCTTTTCCAGATCAGCACGAACAATTTTAATTTTAACCGGATCGCCAAGTTGGAATGTCTTTTTATTTTTACGCCCAATTATAGAATAGTTGTCTTCGTCGAAGAAGTAATAATCGTCGTCGAGTTCACGAATATGAACAAGTCCTTCGCATTTGCTTTCGTTCAATTCTACATAGAAACCCCACTCAGTAACACCAGAAATTATACCATCAAAATCTTCACCCACATGATCTTTCATGTACTCAACCTGTTTGTATTTTATCGAAGCTCTTTCGGCTTCGGCTGCTTTGCGTTCCATTTCAGATGCATACACACACATTTGTTCGTACTTTTCCTTGTCTTTACTTTTTCCACCATTCATGTAATCGGTAAGGAGTTTATGAACCATCATATCGGGATAACGACGAATAGGAGAAGTAAAATGCGAGTAAAATTCGAACGACAAGCCATAATGTCCAATATTCTTGGTTGAATATACAGCTTTAGCCATTGCCCTAACAGCAAGTGTTTCAATAACATTCTGTTCTTTTTTCCCTTGAACTTCGTCGAGCAGATTGTTTATTGATGTAGTAATATTTTTATGTCCAGTAGTATTTATTGAATATCCGAATCGTTGAATAAACTTAGAGAATATCTGCAACTTATCAGGATTTGGTTTATCGTGAATTCTGTAAACAAATGTTTTAGCATGTTCACCTTTTTTAACATCGCCAATAAATGCAGCAACATGTTTATTTGCAAGCAACATAAACTCTTCAATCAATTGGTTCGATTCTTTATTTACTTTAAAGAAAACACCTAAAGGTTTGCCCGTTTCATCAATATTGAATTTTACCTCAACACGCTCAAAAGAAATGGCTCCATCTTTAAATCGTCTTTTACGAATTTTTTGTGCCAGGTTGTTCAGAATTAAAATTTCTTCTTTAAGATCACCTTCACCACCCTCGATTAATGCTTGAGCTTCTTCGTACGAAAACCGTTTATCCGATTTTATT
>MENE01000131.1:8114-18401 GCA_001769005.1 Bacteroidetes bacterium GWA2_31_9b
TACTGGAACACAGTTTTTCTTCGTTTGGGCGTAAACTACATACATTGTTCGATAATTTTTCAGGCAACATAGGTACAACCCTGTCTACAAGATAAACTGACGTTCCTCTGTTGTATGCTTCCTGATCGAGTATCGAATCTTTTTTCACATAATGAGTAACATCGGCAATATGAACGCCAATTTCCCAGTTTCCGTTTTTCAGTTTCTGCAATGAAAGAGCATCGTCAAAATCTTTTGCATCAACAGGGTCGATAGTAAATGTAGTAATATCTCTAAAATCGCGACGAGCTTTATAATCAGCATCGGTTATTTCAACAGGAATTTTTTCTGCTTCCTGTTCAACACTGGGATCGAATTTATAAGGCAAATCAAATTCGGCAAGTATTGCATGCATCTCCGTTTCATTCTCGCCTGGCTTACCAAGTACTTCTATTACCTCACCAAAAGGATTTCTGTATTGAGCAGGCCATTCGGTAATTTTTGCAACTACTTTATCGCCATTCTGAGCACCATTAATTTTGCCAAGCGGAATAAACACATCGTAAGGCATTTGACGGCTATTGGCTATAATGAAAGCAAAGGTTTTCGATATATCGATTACACCTACAATATTTACATTTGCACTTTTAATAATCTCCACAACCTCACCTTCAGGTTGTCTCCCGCGTTTTTTGGCATACAAATAAACCTTTACAATATCGCCATTTAACGCATGATTTAAATTCGATTGATTTACAAAAATATCTTCGTCAGATTCTTCAGAGATAATAAATCCTGCACCTTTTAAAGTAAGTTCTACTTTACCGGTAACATAACCTCCCGAAGAAGCAAACTTAAACTTGCCTCTTGAAATTTCAACTATTGATCCTATTTCGCGTAATTCAATTAATATATTTATGATTAGATTTTTTTGTGAATTGTCTTTAATCTCCAGACTACTTGCCAGTTGTTTGTAATTGAATGTTTTATTTGGGTGATTGTTAAATATTCCAACTAGTTTCCCCATAAGAACTTTACGATTTAAACCTTCGTTCGTGTTCTTACTTTTGCTTTTTCTTTTTTCTTTTGTCATTATCTTTTATTTTATAATTCTGCAAGATAATTTTTCAGTATCAACTTCATATTATCTCGACTTTAATTCTTTGTTATATTTTTCGGTTGTAAACCGAATTGTTTCCTGTAAAGGAATAAATTCTTTATTTAGTGTTGATTTTATTTTTTGATTTGAGTATTTGCTTTTATTCAAGCTCGATTTAACAATGCTTTTTGTTAATCTCTGTTTCCTGAATGTTAATAAACTGAATACTGAATCAGCAATCCTAGCAATAGTAAGTAAATTTTTTCCTGCATTATATTTTGGTTTTTTGGCTCCTGATGATTCGGCAATCATAAAAAACAAATCTTTATAGGAACAGTTCTCGGCATTAAGTATAAATCGTTGTTCAGTAATATCGCTCTCAGCAAGTTGAATCATTACATCAACAACATCGCGCACATCAACAAAACCTGTTATTCCATTAGTATAAAAAGATGATCCTTTAGCAACGGTTAAAATGATTTCTCCACTACCTGCATTCCAAAATCCGGGACCAAGAATTACCGAAGGATTTACAATTACTGCATTTAAACCTTCCTCAATTCCTCGCCAAACTTCCATTTCCGATTTAAACTTGCTTATGGAATACAACGAATGGTCGTTCGAAGGAATCCATTTATTTTCCTCTGTAATTAAATCTCCATTTTCCGATGATCCAATTGCTGCAATTGAGCTAACGTAACACAATTTTTTAACTTGTTTTTCAATACACAGGTTTACCATATTTTCGGTTCCTTCAATATTTGTTTGCATCAATTCTCTTTTGCTGCTATTGTTAAAAGAAACTACAGCCGCACAATGATATACAACCTTAATATTTTCAAATGCATTTTCGAGTGACAGTACATCTAAAACATCACCAGTAATCCATTCTATTTTTTCAATAAGCTGATTCGAATTTTGTGAATAATATGAAAAAACCTTTCGAACATGTTCAATTTTAGCTTTATCGCGAATCAATGCACGAACATGCTCCCCTTTTGAAACAAGTTGAAATAACAAATGTGAGCCAACAAGACCTGTTGCGCCTGTAACTAAAATCATTGGTTTTCGTTTTTTAATTTGTTCGATTCTTCGACTCCCCAGATTAGTTTTTTACCGAAACCCAAGCGATTATCGGTAAATTTCAAAAAGTTAAGTTCAACAACCCACAATGTAGTTTTCATAAGCATTGCTATGGGGAATCGGGTTAAATAGTTCATTTTTACTTTCGATAAGAGTTCATCTTTAGGTTCATAAATTTTACCCTGAAACTGAACACCTTGAATTTTACCGATAACACTTGTTTCAAGAACAATTGATCCGGCAACAATATCTTTTTTTTGTAAGTCTTTTACATGCTTGGTTTCATAATCCGATGTAAAAATCAGCATATTTTCATCTTCATTGTAAACATAAAAACAATTGGCGCAATAAGGAATATTCTGATTCGATGTGGCAAGAGTTAAAACGTGATGTTTTTTTATAAATTCTATAATTCGTTTGTCAACCATAATTACTAAAATAAACCAATTTAAATCGATTTTGTTTAACAAAACTACGCTAAAATTATCATTATAGTAAAAGCTTAACAGTAAATTAACTTTGTATTCAATACAATTCTTTATAAATTCGCAGAATTAATTTCAAAAACAAATCGTTATGTTTTCAGGAATAGTAGAAGAAGCAGCCAAAGTAGTAAAGCTAGAGAAAGATAAAGGCAACCTGCATATTACCATGAGTTGTTCATTTGCCGATCAGTTAAAAATCGATCAGAGTGTATGCCATAATGGCGTTTGCTTAACTGTAGTTAAATTTGATAAAGCAAAAAAAGAATTTACCGTTACAGCCATTCAGGAAACATTAGAAAAATCGAACCTCGGATTATTGCAACTTGGCGATAAGGTAAATCTTGAACGTAGCATGCGTATCGATAGCTTACTCGACGGGCATATGGTTCAGGGACATGTTGATCAAACTGCTATTTGTACTAATATTCGTGAAGCCGATGGTAGCTGGTACTTCACATTCGAATACAATCCTTCGAAAGAAGATTATATTACTGTTGAAAAAGGTTCAATATCTGTTAATGGTGTAAGTTTAACAGTGGTAAACTCAAAAGAAAAATCATTTGAAGTAGCTATCATTCCTTTTACTTACGAAATTACAAACTTTCATCAGTTTAAAGTAGGATCAGTAATTAACCTTGAATTTGATATTATTGGTAAATATGTGGCAAAGATTGTGCGACAACAATTAGGCAAGTAACTAGATAGTAAAATATTAGAAAAAGCCTCACCAAAAATGAGGCTTTTATTCAATAAAAAGGTTTCATATGAAAAGTTATTCACCAAAGCAAATGGCATTAATTATTTCGTTTATGGCATCGTTTGTTTCAGGAATTGCACTTATCATTTTTTATTATTCAAAACGTATAAGTTTTATTCTTCCTTTAGTTTTTACTATTATGTTGATTTTTATTCTCATTTATATTATTGTGAGTTATTTACTTACAAACTTTATTTTTGAGAAGATTAATCCTATTTATAAAACCATTCACAACTTAAATATCCCCGAAAAAGTTCTTAAAAAAGATTTAGATGAGAAAAATATCATTAACGATGTAAATAACGAGGTTGTTGATTGGGCAGAGAAAAAAACCGCTGAAATTGAACATTTAAAGCAATTGGCAAAATACAGAAAAGAATTTTTAGGTAATGTATCGCACGAATTAAAAACACCCATATTTAATATTCAGGGTTATGTATTAACTTTACTTGATGGCGGACTTGAAGATTCTTCAATTAACAGAGCCTATCTTGAAAAAACAGAGAAAAGTATTAACCGAATGATTTCTATTGTTCAGGATTTGGAGGTAATCACAAAGTTGGAATCGGGCGAATTGAAATTGAATTATACCCATTTTGATATTATTGAATTAGTTAAAGAAATCTTTGAAGATCAGGAGTTACGTGCAAAAGAAAAAAATATCAAGCTAAAGTTTGCTGATACTTATGATAAACCTATAACCATTTCTGCCGATAGAGAACAAATAGACCATTTAATTACAAATCTGGTGATAAATTCTATTTACTATGGAAGGGAAAATGGATCAACAGAAGTTTCTTTTATGGAAATGGGCGAGAATATTTTATGTGAAATAACCGACAATGGAGTAGGTATTCCACAGAAAGAGATCCCCCGTGTTTTCGAACGGTTTTACAGGGTAGATAAAAGCAGATCACGAAATGCAGGCGGAACAGGTTTGGGCTTGGCGATTGTGAAACATATTATCGAAGCACACAACCAAACAATTAATGTTCGAAGTAATGAAAATGAAGGAACATCGTTTGCATTTACACTAAAAAAAAGATCAAAACATATATAAAATGATGAAAATCATAATTTTAAATCATTAGCAATGATTTTTATTGTTTTTTTTTATTCATAAATCTATCTTTGTACGCTTTAAATTATTGCAGATTATTAAAATAACATATACAAATGAGTTTAAAATTTCCGGAATATAAGCAGTTGGATTTATCGCAAGTAAATAAGGATATACTTGCACGATGGGCTAAAAATGATACTTTTCATAAGAGTATTTCTACACGAAAAGGAAAGCCAACTTTTGTTTTTTACGAAGGGCCACCTTCAGCAAATGGAATTCCGGGTATTCACCACGTAATGGCTAGAGCTATTAAAGATATTTTTTGTCGCTACAAAACCATGCAGGGATTTCTTGTTCACCGAAAAGCAGGATGGGATACTCATGGATTACCTGTAGAACTTGCTGTTGAAAAAATGCTAGGTATTACAAAAGAAGATATTGGTAAAAAAATAACTATTGAAGAATACAATGATGCTTGCCGTAAAGAGGTAATGAAATATACCGACTTGTGGGAAGATCTAACTCACAAAATGGGTTATTGGGTAAATATGGACGACCCATACATAACTTACGACAACAGATACATTGAATCGTTGTGGTGGTTATTACAACAACTTTACGAAAAAGGATTACTATACAAAGGATATACGATTCAGCCATATTCTCCTGCAGCAGGAACTGGACTTAGCACACACGAACTGAATCAGCCGGGTTGTTACCGCGATGTTAAGGATACTACTTGTGTTGCTCAGTTTAAAGTTATTAAAGATCAAAAATCAGACTTTTTATTTAAAGATATTGATACTGACCTTTACATTCTTGCATGGACAACTACTCCATGGACATTGCCATCAAACACAGCTTTAGCCGTTGGTGAAAATATTAAATATGTAAAAGTTCGATCGTTTAATCAATACACCGGAAAACCTATTACCGTTATTCTAGCTAAAGATTTGGTTTATTCGCATTTTGATAAAAAATCTGAAGAGTTAACTTTTGATGATTATAAAGAAGGCGATAAAAAAGTACCATATAAAATTCTGGGTGAATATTCGGGAAAAGATCTTAAAGATGTAAAATACGAACAGCTTATCGATTGGGTTAAACCAGAGCGCGAAGCATTCCGTGTAATAATTGGAGACTATGTTACTACCGAAGATGGAACAGGAATAGTTCACATTGCTCCTACTTTTGGGGCTGATGACGACCGTGTTGCAAAACAAAGTAACATTCCCCCACTTGTTGTTTACGATAAGGAAGGCCTGATGCATCCTATGGTAAATAAACAAGGTAAAATGTATCCAATTGAGGATTTGGATTCTACATTTGTAACAAAATATGTAAATACAGAAACATATCAACAATTTGCCGGCAGGTATGTAAAAAACGAATATGATTCAAAATTAACTGAAGCCGACGCTACTATTGATGTTGATATTTCGGTTATGCTTAAAAAAGAAAATAAAGCATTCAAAATCGAAAAACACGTTCACAACTACCCTCATTGCTGGCGAACCGACAAACCTATTTTATATTACCCTTTAGATTCGTGGTTTGTAAAAACTACCGCCCTAAAAGACCGAATGATGGAATTAAATAAAACCATCAATTGGAAACCTGAATCAACTGGAACAGGACGTTTTGGAAAATGGCTCGAGAATCTTCAGGACTGGAACCTTTCACGTTCACGATACTGGGGAACACCATTACCAATTTGGGTTACCGAAGACAGATCGGAATTAAAATGTATTGGTTCGGTTGAACAACTTTACGGAGAAATTGAAAAGTCGATAAAAGCAGGATTCATGAAAAGCAATCCTTATGCCGGATTTGAAATTGGAAATAATACAAAAGAAAACTATCAAAAAATTGATCTTCACAGACCGTTTGTTGATGGAATTATTCTTGTTTCAGATAATGGCAAAAAAATGGTTCGTGAACTCGACCTTATTGATGTTTGGTTCGATTCAGGAGCTATGCCATATGCTCAAATTCATTACCCATTTGAAAATAAAGAAACTTTTAACGAGGTTTTTCCTGCCGATTTTATTGCCGAAGGAGTTGATCAAACTCGTGGATGGTTTTTTACGCTACATGCTATTGCAACCATGCTATTCGACTCAGTTGCATTTAAAAACATCATATCAAATGGACTTGTATTAGATAAAAACGGCGCAAAAATGTCGAAACGTCTTGGTAATGCTGTCGATCCATTTGAAACAATAGAAAAACACGGATCAGATCCTTTACGCTGGTATATGATTACCAATGCACAACCATGGGACAACCTTAAGTTCGATCATAATGGACTCGACGAAGTAAGACGTAAATTCTTTGGAACACTTTACAATACCTATTCATTCTTTGCACTTTATGCAAATGTTGATGGGTTTAAATATGCCGAAGCAGAAATTCCTGTAAATGAACGTCCGGAGATTGATCAATGGATTATATCCTTGTTAAATACTCTTGTAAAAGATGTTCAGAATGATTACGAAAACTATGAACCTACACGTGCGGGAAGAGCAATACAAGATTTTGTAACCGAGAATTTAAGTAACTGGTATGTAAGGTTAAACAGAAAACGATATTGGGGTGGCGAATATTCAAAAGACAAGATTGCTGCTTACCAGACATTATATACCTGTTTGGAAACCATATCGCGATTAATGGCTCCTATTTCTCCATTTTTTGCTGATCAACTGTTTACCGATTTAAATACCATCACAGGTAAAGATAAAACGGAATCGGTTCATATTGCTGAATTTCCAAAATACAACGAAAGCTTTATCAACAGTTCTCTAGAAGAAAGAATGGATATTGCTCAACGAGTATCATCTATGATTCTTGCTTTGCGACGAAAAGTAAATATTCGCGTTCGCCAGCCTTTAAGTAAAATGATGATTCCAATTTTAGATAAATCATTTAAAGAAAAATTTGAAGCGATTCGAAATCTTGTACTTGCAGAAGTAAATGTTAAGGATGTTGAATACATTACTGACACAACAGGTATTCTTGTTAAAAAGATCAAACCTAACTTCAAAGAACTAGGTCCGAAATACGGCAAACAAATGAAAGAGATATCGCAAGTGGTAGCTCAAATGTCGCAAGCAGATATTGTTAAATTTGAACATGAAGAGAAATTCGATATTACAGTTGCTAACGAAAATATTTGTCTAACATTAGTAGATGTGGAAATATCATCGGAAGATATTCCAGGTTGGTTAGTTGCAAACGATGGAAACCTTACTGTTGCTCTTGATATTTTAGTGTCAGAAGAATTACGCGAAGAAGGTATTGCCCGCGAATTTATTAACCGTATTCAGAATATACGTAAAGACAGTAATTTCGACGTTACCGATAAAATTACTATTCAGATTCAGAAACACGATTTAATAAACTCAGCAATAGAGAAACATAAAGAATATATTGGAACACAAACATTAGCAAAATCGATAGAGATGGTTGATAAATTTGAACAAAACTCAGCACATCTTGTAGAAATTGACGAAGAAATAAAAACTAACATTAAAATAATAAAGATAAAATAGCATTTTCTTTTTTCAATAAAAAAATTTGTTATCTTTAACTCAATAATAAAAATTGAAGAACATGGCGGAAAAGACTAGGTATTCGGATGATGAGTTGGTGGAATTTAAAGAACTTATTCTTCAAAAGCTTGAAAAAGCAATTCAAGATTACGAACTTCTTAAAACTACCATTACTCACAGTGAGAGTAATGATACAGAAGATACATCACCAACTTTTAAAGTGCTTGAAGAAGGTGCTGCTACACTTTCGAAAGAAGAAGCAGGACGACTTGCACAAAGACAGCTCAAATTTATTCAGCATTTAAGAGGAGCATTAATACGTGTTGAAAATAAAACTTATGGTATTTGTCGAGAAACAGGAAAGCTAATTTCTAAAGAACGCTTACGCGCTGTTCCTCACGCTACATTAAGCATTGAAGCTAAACAAAGTCAGCGATAAAAACTCGATATTAAATATTTTATATAATGATGATTGAATCTTTAAAAAGATTCAATCATTTTTTTATAGATTTACACACCAAAATTATAGCATATGAATTCAATGACAAAAAAATCTATATTTCTTATTCTTATAGTTCTTCTTTTAGATCAAACATTAAAGATTTGGATTAAAACCAATATGACACTAGGTCAGGAATATAGAATAATAGGAAACTGGTTTATTATCCATTTTACTGAAAATAACGGGATGGCATTTGGAATGGAGTTTTGGGGTAAAAGTGGAAAAATATTTTTAACTCTTTTTAGAATATTAGCAGTTGTAGGAATAGGCTGGTATCTAAAGCATTTGATACGAGAAAAAGCTCCAAAAATGCTTATTTTCAGTATTTCTCTTATTATGGCAGGAGCATTAGGTAATATTCTTGACAGTGTTTTTTATGGTGTTATTTTCGATGAAAGTTTTTACAAATTAGCAACATTTTTACCACAAGAAGGTGGATATTCAACATGGTTGCAAGGTAGAGTAGTTGATATGCTTTATTTCCCTATTCTTAAAGGAAATTACCCTGATTGGTTCCCATTTGGGGCTAATCAACCATTCATTTTTTTCAGACCTGTTTTTAATCTTGCCGATTCTGCAATTACAATTGGTGTTTCATATATCCTTATTTTTGAAAGAGCATTTTTTAAACACGAATAATTTTTATCAAGCATAATTATAGAAGATGGGTAATTATCATTATCCATCTTTTTTTGCTTTCGATTTACAAAAAGTACTAAATCCATAGAATTTCTTTAATTGTATATTGGAAAAATTTTCAATTTTCAGAAAAATAGTGTTAATTAGTATAAATTTCTAAAATTCAGCATTATGTATCACATTATTGTACCTATCGATTTTTCAGAAGAATCTATAAAAGGCCTTGAATTAGCAATACTTATTGCAAAAAAGATTGATTGTGAAATACAAATGGTTTATGTTCAGAAAAAAAGCCACGATTATAATCCTGGAACAAGAGATGGGGAACATAAATTTGCCGAGAAAAAATTTAAAGACATTGTAAATGCTTATCAACCACTTTTACCAAAAACTGTTAAACTTGGATATATAATAAAATCAGGCAGAATATACAGAGAGGTTGTAAATCAGGCAGAATCATTTGAAGAGTCATTTATTGTAGCATCTACACATGGTGCTTCAGGATTTGAACAGTTTTTTATTGGAAGCAATGCCTTTAAAATCGTTTTAGCAACTAGCCGACCAGTTATTACATTACAAGGAAATAAATTACCACACAGTATTAAAAAAATTGTTTTACCCCTAGATATTACAATTGATACACGACAAAAAGTACCTTTTACTTCCGATTTAGCTAAATGGTTTGGTGCTGAAGTTCATGTAGTAACCGTAACTGCATATAAAACTGACGATGCAGTGAAAAAACTCAATTCATATTCTGCACAGGTTTGTGAGTATTTAAATTCAAAAGGAATAAAAAATACAACAGAAATGCTTGTGGGAGCAAATTATACTGATATTATTCTTGAATATGCTACAAAAGTAAATGCAAGCATGATTTCAATTATGACAGAACAATCGGTTGATGTTTCAAACTTTGTTTTAGGAAGCTTTGCACAACAAATGTTAAACAAATCAACTATTCCTGTAGTTTGTATGAACCCAAAAGAATTAAGGGTTTAATATTATTTAATTCTTTTAAGAGATTTATTTTTTATATTTAATTATAAAACAATCGGGATATTCTAAAGCTAACTTAGTTTTCAACTTTTGTAATTGACTTTCAATTGTGTAATTTCCAATAATTACG
>MENE01000132.1:0-16800 GCA_001769005.1 Bacteroidetes bacterium GWA2_31_9b
ATCCATGGAGCAGGAGCAAAGCGTGGTTGATTTCCGGTTAATGCTGTATTTATTGGAATAACTGCACATTGAAGATCCTGAATAATATTTGGATTAACCCGAACTCCATATTTAAATAACTGATCACCCAGATTTGGATCATTATAAAAAGCAAAAGTAGTACTACCGGTCGAAAGACTGTCCATATTCACTTTTACAGCATCTATTAGCCATAATATTCGGCCACCTCGCATCAAAAACTGATCAATTATGAATTTACTTTTTTCGGTATATTTTTCGGTTGGACCTGCAATTATTATAGCATCGTATGGGTCTAGTATTGTTATATAATCTTTTATTGTAACCCGGTCGATTTCATAATATTCCGACAAGGCTTTTGTAATATCTCCTGTTTCAAATTCGTCGAGTTCACCCTGTCCTTCGATAAAAGCAATTTTTTTGTGTTGTTTTATTGTAATTTTTCGAATAGCATCAATAAATTCATATTCAAGCGATTCTATTGAATTATTCAGGTTTTCTTCTGCAGATAAACCAGAATTATTTTTCAACAAATTTATAGGTGTTTCTTTACCCTGATATGCAATAATTGCACCCGGGAAAAGTATTTTTTCAGCCATTCCACCTTCAGTATCGCGATCTTTAACATTTGTAGGATTTAAGCCTCTATCGTATAAATCCTGAAACATGGCAGCACGTATTTTCTGATCTGCAGATTCTGATGGGTTAATAAACGAAAACTGAATGTTATCTTTAGCAATAACTCTAAATTCATCCATTAATTCTCGCATTGATTTCTGCATTCGCTGAAAACCAATTGGCATTTCACCATCAAGATATATTTGAATGTATATAACATCATCTAATGAGTCAAGAATCTCTTTTGATGATTTTGTTATGGTATATCGCTTATCGGCAGTAAGATCTAAACGAAAATAAGCATTTGATGAAATGTAGTTTATCAGCAAAACAATAAGTAATGCCAATAGTAACTGAAAGATATGTTGTTTTTTAAGATTCTGTTTCATGATTTACCATCTTCTGCTTTGCAGAATTGTTTTTGTTATTAAAAGAAAAAATGCAATAACACTAATAAAATAAATTATATCACGACTATCGATTACACCTCTGCTCATCGATTTATAATGCTCGATAATTCCAATATTTAATATGAATCCGTCAATTGATTTAAAAACAGATAATTCACTTGCGAAATCAAATCCGATATAAATTAAAAAGCAAAGCAACATTCCAAAAATGAAAGCAATAATTTGATTGTCAGTTATTGATGAAGATAGTATCCCTATTGCAATATATATTGCTGCCAGAAAAAATAGTCCGATATATGAACCCCAGGTTCCTCCGATATCAATATTCCCAACAGGATTTCCCAAGTGGTAAACCGAATAAAAATAAATTAATGTTGGAATAAGTGAGAATAAAACAAGAACTAGAGCAGCAAGGTATTTGGCAAGAATAATCTGAAAATCAGATAAAGGACGAGTCAGAAGTAACTCAATGGTTCCTGATTTTTTTTCGTCGGAGAACATTCGCATGGTAACCGCAGGTACAAGGAATAGGAAAACCCATGGTGCAATTGTAAATAATGTGTCTAATGTTGCATATCCTCCGTCAAAAATATTATATGAGCCAGGAAAAACCCACATAAACAAACTATTTATAATCAAAAATATAATAATAACAATATATCCGGTAATTGTGCTGAAAAAATTTCGAATTTCTTTTTTTAAAAGCGTATACATTCGTTGGTTGTTTTATTGATTCACAAATTTAAATTTTAATATCAAGATTCAAAATTCAAATGGATGAATAGCTGTTTAAATCCATTCATTTTTTAATTATTTTGAGATATTAGTTATTCTATATGGATATTTTAAATCATTCATTATTTTTGTTGATTATTTTTTCAATAATTCAATGGTTAGTAAACGACAAATCATTTTCATAATTGCTTTGATATTCCCCTTTTTTGTTAAGGGACAACAAATTATGAATCTGGCCCAAAATACATATTTAGAAACAGGGTATGGCTTTGGTGCTGTTATGCCACATCATAGTTCAATAAATTATTTACTCGAAGATTATATTCAATCTTTTGATATAAAACTTGTAAAATCAACTAACGGAAATAAGTACTGGAATCAATTGTTCCGATATCCTGATTACGGAATCGGTTATTATCGTTCAAATCTCGGAAATAATGATGTTTATGGTTATGCAAATGCACTTTATGGATTTACCAAAATCCCTTTTTTTCATACTGCAAATGGATCACATTTAAATTATCAAATTGCTGTTGGTGCTGCATATATTACAAATTGTTTCGATATTCATACAAACTATAGTAATCTTACTATTGGAACTCATATTAATATTTATATTGATTTTAGTTTAAGTTCATATATTGCTTTATCAAAGAAAATAGGATTAACAAATAGCATTCGGTTTACACATTTTTCGAATGGAAACATCGAAAGTCCAAATTACGGACTCAATATTTTTTCAGCTTCAATAGGATTAGCATATCAGTTTAATTCTGATTATTCGGTTAAAGAAAAGTGTATTCTTCCTGAGATTGATTCAAAAAATGAATTTCTAATTACCTATGCAGGTGGTGCAAAATCAATCAATCATTATTCCGAAGGAACCTATTTTGCATCATCGCTCATATTTGATTATAATCGAAAATATAGTTTAAAAGGCAAATGGGGAATTGGTGCCGATATATTTTTTGATGCTACAAATCGTCAATTTTCTCAAAATAATGATAAAAATGATATTGTTAATTCAGACTTGTATCAGGCAGGTGTTCATGTTTTACATGATGCCATAATGGGAGATTTGACATTTACAATTCAGCTAGGAGTATATGTATTCGCTCCGGTTCATACTGAAGCTTCTTTTTATACCAGAACAGGTTTGCGTTATAAATTAAATAAAAACTGGAATGTTAGTATGACATTAAAATCGCATTATGCTATAGCCAGTTATATTGAATGGGGAATTGGATATTCTATTTGGAATTGAGAAAAAGTAAAAAAGTAAAATGGTAAATTGGTAAAATGGTAGAAAAGAAAAAACAAAGTATAGTAGAATGAGAAATTTGGTTTACATAGTATTTTTAATGTTTATTTTAAATGGATGTGAAAGCACTTTGTTTAATTCAGGTGATATTTCACGTTTAGATGCAACGGTTGATGAGTTTACTGAAATATTCATCAACGATAATTTTAATGTGCTTTTAAGTCAGGATACTATTTGTAAATTAAGTATTGAAGGTGGCAGCAACTTATTGCCTTATGTTGAATATGAAGTAATTGATGGCAAACTATATATTAAAAATAATAACTCAGCCCAATGGTTAAATAGTTACGATAAAATTACATTGCACATTTCTGTAAAGAAGCTATTGTATATGGATATTGAGGAATCATCGAGTATTAAATCTATTGATACATTAATTACTCCTCAGTTAAAAGTTTTCTCAATAACCGATTATTCTGAAATATTCTTATTAATAAAATGCGATAATTTTTATTTTGTAAACGATGGAAGATCTGGCGCTTATTTCGAAGTAAAAGGTTCGGCACGAAATTTTGCTGCCTGGGCTCGAGCATCAGCAATTATTCATGCCGATGAGTTTGTATCCGAAAATGTTAACCTCGAAACCGAAAGTATTGGCGATTGTTATGTTTATGCAACAAAGAAACTTACAGTTGAAATTAATAATTCAGGAAAAATCTACTATAAAGGAAATCCGGAAACAATAGAGTATTTAAACGAAGGAGCCCGATCGAAGCTTATTAAGATTGAATGATAAAAAAAGGTAGCAGCGTAGGCAGTTTGCAGATATCAGTAAATTGTTAAATTGTTTGTAACGCTTTGATTTTTTGTCAATCATGCTAACAGAATCTCAGCAGGTATTTTTAATCCTTTATACAATGACTTTACCATTTTAAGAGTCAATTTTCTTTTTCGGTTCAAAATTTCGCTTACTCTACTTTGGCTTCCAAGATATTTAACCATATCATCTTTTGTCATACCCATTTGTTCCATACGAAATTTAATCGCATCTATTGGATCAGGTGGTGCAATTGGATAATGTTTCATTTCATAGGATTCAACTAAGGTTACTAGCAAATCCAATTCATCACCTTTTAGAGTATCTTTTTTTGCACCCCATAATTCTTCAATCCTTTTTATTGCTGAATTATAGTCTTGCTCTGTTTTTATTGGTCTAATTTCCATAATCAAATCGTTTTAGCATCAATTTTATCATATTGTTTATGAGTTCCAATAAATCTTATAAAAATCACTTGAAAATCATAGTCAATCGCAATTACTAATCTGTAATCATTACCTTTTATATTAAAAACCACTCTTCCTTCTCCAAGAATACTTGCATTTTTATATTGCTGTTTTAGTTCATTTGAATTTTTCCACTCAGCTATTTTAGCATCATGATACCAAGCTCTTAAAGATGTTTCGGAATCTGAATACTCAGGTTTCTCAAAAAAATTCCTTATTGACCTAAATGCAATAATTCTCATTTTGCAAATCTACAAAAAGCAATCCATATTTCCCAATTTGGGATATCTTATTTTATCAGGTTGTTTTGTGGTACTGAGCCAATGCACTAATACATTATCACATTAGCAAATTAAACAAGATAGCTATAAACTCTTTTCGCAACTCTCTCTGATGCTCCTGTTCCACCTAAAATTACTTGTAATTCGGAATAATTTTTTAACATTTCTGTCCGATAATTGGTGTTTGGTAATATTTTATTTAATTCTTCTGTAACTTTTTTTGGAGTCATATCGAACTGAATCAGTTCTTTAACAACTTCTTTGTTCATAATAAGGTTTACCAATGAAATGTATTTTACTTTTACAAATCGCTTGGCAATAAAATACGACAAGTTTCCTGCTCTGTAACAAACCACCTGAGGAACATTGAATAGTGCGGTTTCGAGTGTGGCTGTTCCTGATGTAACCAATGCTGCTGTTGAGAACTTTAATGTGTCGTACGTTTGTCCGAATACAACTTTTACTTGATGTCCATAAATATATTTTCTGTAAAAATCAGGTTCAATCGATGGTGCAGCTGCAAGCACAAACTGATAATTGGAATACTGTGGAATAACTTGTAACATAATTCCCAAATTACGCTCAATCTCTTGCTTTCGACTTCCTGCTAAAATACCAATAATAGGTTTGTTTTCAAGCGAATTTCTTTGAATAAAATCATCAATACTGCTTTTTTCTATTAATTTTTCATTTACCGCATCGAGCAATGGATTTCCTGCAAACTCAACAGGGTAGTCAAACTTTTTAAAGTAATCAACCTCAAATGGAAAAATAACGAACATTTTATCTACAAATGCTTTAATCTTTTTTATTCGTGATTCTTTCCAAGCCCAAATTTTTGGTGATATATAATAAAATACTTTATATCCAGATGATTTTACAAATTCAGCCATTCGAAGATTAAACCCAGGATAATCAATAAGAATTACAACATCTGGATTGTATTCGAGAATATCTTTTTTACACAGTTTAAAAAATCCTTTGATTTTATGAATATTGGCAAGAACTTCAACAAATCCCATGATTGCAGTTTCCCGGTAATGTTTAATCAGTGTTCCTCCTTGCTCTAGCATTAAATCTCCACCCCAGAACCTGAACTCAGGATTAGGATCAACCATTTTCAATCCTTTCATAAGATTTGATCCATGCAAATCGCCCGATGCTTCGCCTGCAATAAGGTAATATTTCATTTAGAGTGCGAACTTGGTAATAAAAACAAAAACTGCAAAAAGAATGGTTGCCATTAGTACACCACGTGCTGAATACAAGTAGTTTAACCGAATAAAAATGAAAAATAACAATAGGTTTGGAATCACACACAGACTAACCAGTTTGGTAAAAACATTTTTACCTACTAAATATGAAATCAATTCGTTTAGGTCGAATGCATTAAAGTTTATAAAGTAAACAACAAGCATGGTAAGCAATGGCGCAACTATTCCCAGTAATAATCCCAGGTATAAAGAGTTAAATTTAGATTTCATAATTCCATTTTTTAAAATGATCGAATTTATCGTATGCAGTAAAATCAATTTCTACAGGTACAATTGAAATATAATTGTTGGCTAGTGCCCATTCATCGGTATCTGTTGATCCGTTTTCGGTACTTTCGAAATAGCCTGTAAGCCAGAAATATTCACCGTTACGAGGATCTATACGTTTATCAAATTCTTCTTTCCACATTCCCCTGGCCTGACGGCAAAGTTTAACTCCTTTTATTTCGTTTTGTGCAACTAACGGGAAGTTAACATTCAGGCATGTTGCAGTTGGTAAACCGTTTTTTAAAACATTTTCAATAATTTTTTTACCATGCTCAATTATCTGAGAGAAATCAGCATCTATAGAATAATCGAGTAACGATAATCCAACAGACGGAATGCCATAAATACAACCTTCAATAACAGCCGCCATTGTTCCTGAATAAATTACACTAACAGAAGCATTGGAACCATGATTAATACCTGAAACAATTAAATCAGGTTTTTTATATAAAATTTCGCTTAAAGCAAGTTTAACAGAATCAACAGGTGTGCCGCTACATCCGTAAACGGTAACATTCTCTTGCACTTTAATTTTTTTGTATCTGATCGGAACTTTAACTGTTATTGCATGCGACATTCCTGAATTTCCATGTAATGGAGCAACTACAACTACATCACCAAAAGGTTTTACAATTTCAACTAGTGCTGCAATTCCTTTTGCATTTACACCATCATCGTTGGTTACTAAAATTAGCGGTTTCTTCATTTTTTACTATCCTTTTTTGTCAATGCAAAGATATTCAATTCCATATTATTTAGTGTATCGATTAGGTATTTTTAGTTTTAGAGTGTCTAACCTGCCTGCCGGCAGGCAGGAGTGCTTAAAATTTATAAAATATCTGAAATATTTATCAGTATACTAAATGATTAAGAAAGTTAGAATAAATATTGTTTTTATAATTAAATCAAGTTCACATTAAGTACTATCAAGTTACAATTTTTTATATTTTTGTTCTTTATTTTAACGCATAACGCAAATAGTAATTATATGACAATATCGTACAATTGGTTAAAGCAATATATAAATACTGAATTATCAGCAGAAGAAATTGCAAAAATACTTATAAATACGGGTCTTGAAGTTGAGAGTGTTGAAAAATTTGAGGCAGTAAAAGGTGGTCTGGAAGGATTGGTTATTGGAAAAGTTTTAACATGTCAGAAACACCCGAACGCCGATAAATTATCATGTACAACTGTTGATGTTGGTAATGGAATAATTCTCCCGATTGTATGTGGAGCATCAAATGTTGCCGAAGGACAAAAAGTAGTTGTTGCTACCGAAGGTACAAAGCTTTATTTTGGCGATAAAGATATTACGATTGCTAAAACAAAAATGCGTGGTGAACTATCGGAAGGAATGATTTGTGCCGAAGATGAAATCGGGTTGGGTACTTCGCATGCAGGAATAATGGTTTTGGATGTAAATGCAAATATTGGTACACCTGCAAAAGATTATTTTAATGTTGAATCTGATACCATTTTTGAAATTGGAATTACTCCAAACCGGATTGATGGAGCATCGCATATTGGTACCGCCCGCGATGTAGTTGCATTTTTAAATCAAACACAAAAAATTGAATTGATAAAACCTTCTGTTGATCAGTTTAAGGTTGATAATCAGAATAATAAAATTGATATTGTAGTTGAAAATTCAGTTGCTTGCCCACGTTATTCGGGAGTAACTGTTTCGAATGTTAAGGTTGCTGAATCTCCTGCATGGTTGCAAAATAAGCTTAAAGCTATTGGTTTGAAACCAATTAATAATCTGGTAGATATTTCGAACTTCATTCTTCATGAAACTGGTCAGCCACTTCACTTTTTCGATGCTGACAAAATTGAAGGCAAGAAAGTGATTGTAAAAACATTAGCCGAAGGTACTGTATTTAAAACTCTCGATGAGCAGGAACGAAAGCTCTCTGCCGATGATTTAATGATATGTAATGCACACAAAGGAATGTGTATTGCAGGAGTATTTGGTGGAATTGAATCGGGTGTTACAGAAAATACAAAAAATGTATTTATCGAAAGTGCTCATTTTAATTCAGTATTTATTAGAAAAACGGCTAAACGCCACGATTTACATACCGATGCATCGTTCCGATTCGAACGTGGTAGCGATCCGAATGCTACTATTTATGCACTTAAACGTGCTGCACTTTTAATTAAAGAAATTGCCGGTGGCGAAATATCTTCTGATATTGTTGATGTTTACCCGAAAAAGGTTAAGGAATGTAAAGTTGAATTGAAGAGAAAGAACCTTGACCGACTTATTGGAAAAAAAATAAACTTAAGAAGTATAAGAAAAATACTTTCATCTTTAGATATTCAAATTTTATCGGAAAATGCAGATAGTTTGTTTCTTGAAATACCAACATATCGTGTTGATGTAACACGTGAGGTTGATGTTATTGAAGAAGTGCTTCGTATTTATGGGTACAACAATGTTGAAATATCGGAACATGTGAATTCAAGCTTGTCGTATTCTAATCATCCAGATAAAGAAAAAATTCAAAACACAATTTCCGATTTACTCACGTTCAACGGGTTTAACGAAATAATGTGCAACTCCTTAACAAAGGCTGATTATTACAGCAACATGGTGTCAATACCTGAAACGAAACTTGTGCGAATTGTAAATCCTTTGAGTAGCGATTTGAGTGTAATGCGACAAACATTGTTATTTGGTGGTCTAGAATCGATAGAATACAATCAGAACAGAAAAAACAGAGATCTTAAGCTCTACGAATTCGGTAAATCGTACTATTTAACCGATTCAAAAAGTGAAAATCCATTAAAAAAATATGCAGAAGATTTTCATTTAGCACTATTTATTACAGGTAATAAGAATGATGAAAACTGGATTGTAAAAGAACAACCAACAAGCTTTTATCAATTAAAATCATATATCGAAAGTATTCTAGAAAAACTTGGGTTCGATGTAAATGCTGTTGAAACTACAGAAATTGAAAACGATATTTTTATCGAAGGATTAAGTTATTTATACAATAAAAATAAGATTGTTGAATTCGGGATTTTAAATAAAAAAATACAAAAACGGTTTGATATTGATACACCTATTTATTTTGCTCAGTTTGCATGGGATAATGTGTTAAAAATTGTTGCAAAGCAAACCCTACGATATAAAGAAATTCCAAAATATCCTGAAGTACGTCGCGATCTTGCGTTATTATTGGATAAGGATGTTCGTTTTGAAAAGATTAGAGATATTGCATATAAATCAGAAAGAAAACTACTTAAAAAGGTTTCTTTATTTGATGTTTTCGAAGGGGAAAAACTAGGAAACGATAAAAAGTCGTATGCAGTAAGTTTTATTCTTCAGGATGAAACAAAAACCCTTACCGATAATCAGATTGATAAGATAATGAACAATTTTATTCGTGTATTTGAACAGGAACTTGGAGCCAAAATACGATAGTTTATGGCAAAGATTGAAGTAATTCAGGGTGATATTACAAAATTACAGGTTGATGCAATAGTAAATGCTGCAAACCGAACCCTTTTGGGTGGTGGTGGTGTCGATGGAGCTATACATCGTATTGCCGGTGCTCAATTACTCGAAGAATGCAAATCGTTGAATGGTTGTGAAACAGGTGAAGCCAAGATTACAAAAGGATATAACTTGCCTGCAAAATTTGTTATTCATACTGTAGGCCCTGTTTGGCATGGTGGAACAAATAATGAATCGGAATTACTTACAAATTGTTATAAAAACAGTTTGAAACTGGCTTTAGATAATAAAATTAAAACCATAGCTTTTCCAAATATCAGTACAGGGATTTATCGGTTTCCTAAAATAATGGCTGCAGGAATTGCAATTCGAACAACATCTGATTTTATATTGAAAAATAAAAAAATTGAAACGGTTTATTTTGTTTGTTTTGATGATGAAAATTATTCAATTTATAAAGAAAAATTAAGCTCTCTGTAATATTCAGGTAATGTATAAAAAAACGTCTAAGAAAGTTAAAAACTACTTTTCACTTGTTAAGTTCAGCCATACCATATTTGCAATGCCTTTTGCTTTTATAGGTTACTTTTTGGCTTTACAACAAACAAATTCAGTGTTTGATTGGAAACTATTGCTATTAGTGGTATTGTGTATGATTTTTGCACGAAATGCTGCAATGGCTTTCAATCGGTTTATCGACAGGGAAATTGATATTAAAAACCCCAGAACCGCTATTCGAGAAATACCTGCAGGAATTATTAAAGCAAAATCTGCATTTATTTTTGTTGTAATAAATTCGTTGTTATTTATCGTAACTACCTACTTTATTAATGAACTTACATTTCATTTATCACCTGTTGCGTTGCTAATTATTTTAGGTTATAGTATTACTAAAAAATTTACAGCATTATGTCACTTGGTTTTAGGATTAGGTTTATCACTTGCACCAATAGGAGCATATCTTGCAGTAACTGGAGAGTTTGCCTTGTTACCTGTAATTTATTCTTTTGTGGTATTATTATGGGTTAGTGGATTTGATATTATTTATGCTTTGCAAGATCTTGATTTCGATAAAGAAGAACAACTCAAATCTCTTCCGGTATTTTTTGGTAAAAAAGGAGCTCTCACGGCGTCAAACATTCTTCATTTTTTATCTGCAGGTCTTGTAATTTTCTCAGGTATTTTAGCAGAATTTGGGCTAATGTACTGGATTGGATGTGTATTCTTTATAGGATTGTTATTTTATCAGCATACATTAGTAAAACCAAATGATTTAAGTAAAGTTAATGTTGCTTTCTTTACTACAAATGGTATTGCAAGTGTAATTTTTGCAGTTTTTACTATTACTGAACTGGTTTTTGAAATTTGGGTTTTATAAACAAATTGACAAATTGTCATAATCGCTTAAATGTAAGTGTGTTGGTATAAATTTTGAAAAACGAAATTTTGACATTAAATTTATTTTTTATTGGGATTACAGACTTATTTTAGAATCATAATTACGATGACAAAAAAAGAAGTGTTTTTTAGACCTGCACCTGAAGTAATGGGTGGATATTATATTCCGGTAAGAAACGACTGGAATAATAAAGTTACCCGTCGATTTATCTCTGAAAAAGATAAAGAAGCATACTTTGAACAGTTTGGCGAAGAAATAATTACCGAAAATGATTTTTTTAATTGGTGGAAAAACAATCATCATTTTAAATAATTTAAAAAGGAGGTAGATATGATAAGTCTAGTTTCAAAAATCGGAATCATTCTTTCAACCCTTGTATTTACCGTATTAATAATTTTTGCATTCACTCATAAAGGAAACCTGACCATGAAAAGTGAAATTGCTTTATTTTCAGGAACGGATACAACCATTTCAAATCCCAAAGTTGATGTTAAAGTAAATAAACAGTACGACGAAAATGGAAACATTATTCGTTACGATTCTTCCTACACATATATTTACACATATCCTGATGGTAGATCAGAGTATTTAAATATGGATAGCGTTTACGATCAATTTAAACCCTATTTTTTCGATAGAGGCTTTGATATGATGCAAAGGCCGTTTAACGATTTCTTTGAGCTCGATTCAAATATGAATCATCAATTTTTCGATGAAGATTATTTCATGAAACAATTTGAACAAGAGATGTTTCGTTTTGATGACCTGATGCACGAAATGGATTCATTACGAAATTTATTCCTAAAAGAAATGTACCCAAATATTGAAATAGAAAAGAAACCGGTAAATATTAAATCGAATGACCCAATTGAGATTTAGTATATTATGATTAATAATCGGAAGAACAGAGATGTATAACGAATTGTTAATATCTCTGTTTTTTTGCACAATACCAATGATGGACGTAATAATTTTAGATAATTTAAAAAATGAAATTATATTTGTATAGATTTTAATCATTTGATTTCCTTGTTTTAACCTTTTTTATTGGATAACCATCATAAAGAATGTATTAATATCAAGTGGAATTAAATTTTATAGTACTTTTACACTTTTAATTAATTTTATTATCTTAGTAGAAGCTAAGGTTATTTAAATAGTAAAAATGAAAAATATTCTGTTATTCTTGATTTTAATTTTGTTTATTTTTATAAACCCATCCTATGCTTTTGATTCTGAAACAAGTTCTACAAATTCTGTTTTGATAAATTATTCAAATCAACCTCAGATTACTTTAGATCAAAATTATCAACAATTTAAGATTCAATTAATTAATCTGGATAACAATAACTACACTATTCCTGCAAGTTTGCTTAAAAAGAAGAAAAAAAGCGACAACTTAATGCTATATGTTGCCGGAGGATTAATGGTTGCAACAGGAATCTTAATTTTAACAAATAATCCTGATAATTTTGTTTCTAATTCTGCTTCAGATGCAAACCTTGGAATTGCAATAGGAGGTACAGTTGCTACAGGAATGATTGTTGCAAAATTTTTTATTGACAGGAAGCGTTAATTAAATATTTTTTTACTAGCTATAACTATTTGAATTTCATGCAATTCATTATATATACTTTTTTTCTTATATCAATTAATATAATTGCTATAATTCCATTTTGGTTTTTATATGGCTTTTCCGATTTTCTTGCTTTTTTATTATATTATGTATTTAAATATAGAAAAGAAACAATACTCACGAATCTCAGGAACTCATTTCCCGAAAAATCTGAAAAAGAAATTCGATCTATTGCAAAAAAAGCTTATCGCAACCTTTCCGACATTATTATTGAAAGTATTAAAGCATTCACTATTTCGAATAAACGAATTTGTAATCGGTTTAAAATAATAAATCCAGAATTGCTAGATGAATATTATTCGAAAAATCAGAGTATTATTGGAGTTACAGGTCATTATGGAAATTGGGAGTGGGGAGCACTTGCAGGGGGATTGCAGATAAAGCACAAGGGTATAGCTATTTATAAACCATTATCGAATAAATATATCGATAAATTTTTAAGACGAACTAGAGCTGCAAATGGTGCAACATTAGAATCGATAAAATCGACAAGTAATACTTTTGAAAAACATGCACATGAGACTTGCATATTTATGTTGGTTGCTGATCAAAGTCCTACCAATATGAAAGAAGCAGTTTGGACAACATTCCTGAATCAGGAAACAGCATGCTTACACGGACCGGAAAAATACGCTAAACGATTTAATTACCCCATTGTTTTTGTAAATATACAACGTATTAAGCGGGGCTATTATGAACTTCGATTTTCGAAACTAGTTGATGAGCCCTTAAAAACTTCTGATGGTGAAATTACAAAGATCTACATGTCGAAACTGGAAGAAATTATTAAAGCAAAACCTGAAAACTGGCTTTGGTCGCATCGACGATGGAAGAGGAAACGAAAGCAAGTAAAAGCTTAAGCTCTGATAAAAGCTTTCTTTATAAAATATATGAATAATTTCCTTTCGTAAGTTTCTAAATAAAAATTGATTTTAAATTTAATAAACAAGTATATTTGTAGCTCAAAATTTTTAAATGATGAGTTAAATGAAAACTCCTTTTAACATCTTATTTTGTACCAAATATATTTTCTTAAATATTAAGAAAAGAGATTCTTTTTATATCCTGTAGATCATTCGTTTACATTTTGCTTTTTTATAAAGCAAATCAAATCAAACCCAAAAATTATTAATTTAATACATATAAAGCTATGGAATTACCATTTGCAGAATCGTATAAAATGAAGATGGTTGAAACCATCAAAAAAAGTACTCGCAACGAACGCGAAAAATGGATTAAAAATGCAAAGTATAACTTATTTAACTTAAAAAGTGATCAGGTTTTTATTGACTTGTTAACAGACTCAGGAACCGGAGCAATGAGCGATAAACAGTGGGCTGCTATCATGTTAGGTGATGAGAGTTATGCAGGTGCATCATCATATTATAATTTAAAAAATCAGATTAAAGAACTATTAGGTTTCGAATATTTCTTGCCAACACATCAGGGAAGAGCAGCAGAAAACGTTTTATTTTCCGCATTAGTTAAAGAAGGTGATATTGTACCTGGAAATTCACATTTTGATACAACCAAAGGTCACATTGAATTTCGTAAGGCAAAAGCTATTGATTGTACAATTGATGAAGCTTTTAATACCGAATTAGAACACCCGTTTAAAGGGAATGTTGATATCAACAAACTTGAAAACACAATTAAGAAATATACCGTAGAAAGAATTCCATTTATTATTGTTACAATTACTTGTAATTCTTCAGGTGGGCAACCTGTTTCAATAGAAAACTTAAAAGAAGTACGTAAAATTGCTGATAAATATAATATTCCTGTATTCTATGATTCTGCAAGATTTGCAGAAAATGCATATTTTATTAAAATCCGTGAAAAAGGATATGAAAATAAATCGATAAAAGAAATCGTTCATAAAATGTTTTCTTATGCTGATGGAATGACCATGAGTAGTAAGAAAGATGCTATTGTGAATATTGGTGGATTTATTGGTTTACGAAGCGAAGAGATATTTAAAAAAGCGACAGTTTTCAATATTATGTTTGAGGGTTACATAACTTATGGTGGAATGGCAGGTCGCGATATGAATGCTCTTGCACAAGGTTTAGATGAAGCTACTGAGTTTGATTATCTTGAAACACGTATAAAACAAATTGAATATTTAGGTAAAAGGTTAACTGATTTTGGTATTCCTGTTCAATTGCCATATGGCGGACATGCAATTTTTGTTGATGCCAAAAAGTTCCTTCCAAATTTACCTAAAGAACAATTTATTGCACAAACATTGGGTGTTGAACTATACTTAGAAGCAGGAATTCGTGGTGTTGAAATAGGTACAATATTAGCCGATCGCGATCCGGAAACACGTGAAGAGAGATATCCGGCACTTGAGTTTTTGCGTCTTGCAATTCCTCGTAGAGTATACACCAATAACCACATGGATGTTATTGCAGTGGCTTTAAAGAATGTTTTCGACCGACGAGATAAAATTACGAAAGGTTATCGAATTGTTAGTGAAGCACCAATTATGCGTCATTTTACTGTTGAATTGGAAAAAATCTAGTTCTTAATTGATAATATATTTATTGGTGATTAGTGATTGGTACATACTCCAGTCATTAATCACCTTTTTTAATCCCAAATTTGTCATTAGAAATGACAAATTAACTCAAAGAGCCGACGAAAACATTGACATTTAATGTTTTGTCGGGATTAACCCAAACATTGATTTTGACGGATTTTTTAACTCGAATTTAAAATTTTTGTTTATATAAATAAGTCAAAATCAATCGTCTGCCTGAAAGGCAAAAAAGTCTAATGACTTTTTTGGGTTAATACAAGAGTTTTTTCTGATTTTTCAAGGAAATCACTTGGACAGGTATTTCTTCCGGTAATGCCACCAATGGTACAAAAACGATTGCCTTCACAATCAAAAATTTCTGTCATGTTATCGGGGCAACCAGGACAAGGGTTTATGGACAAATAATCCTGTCCGTTATAAACTATTTTAGTGACTTCAATTTTATCAGCGTTTTCTACCCGGGTTTTTAACCATTC
Organism: Bacteroidetes bacterium GWA2_31_9b; assembly: GCA_001769005.1. Classification (GTDB taxonomy): domain Bacteria; phylum Bacteroidota; class Bacteroidia; order Bacteroidales; family UBA12077; genus UBA12077. Next base: position 15,674 of record MENE01000132.1, read on the forward strand.
AATATTTTTCACCGGGTCTTTTATTCCACAGAAAGTAGTTGATTTACTGTTATCACATTTAGATCCTAATAGCATCATAAAAATTGAAATAAGTAAAATAGTTAAACTAAATCGCATATCAAATGGTACTGATTCATTATCAAAAATAACTATAAAAGTTGATTAGTAAATCTTTTATTTATATAAGCGATAATTTTGAATATCTTATAATTTTAATAAGCTTTGCACTGATTTTTTATTCCAGATGAAAGATTTAACCAAAGGAAAAGAGAGTTCGTTAATCTTGCAATTTGCAATGCCAATGTTGATTGGCAATGTGTTTCAACAATTGTACAATGTTGTTGATAGCGTTGTTGTAGGAAAATTTATTGGCAAAGAAGCCCTTGCAGCTGTGGGTGCATCGTTTCCAATAATCTTTGCTTTTCTTTCGTTAATAATTGGAATTGCTACAGGAAGTACTATTGTTATTGCTCAATATTTTGGAGCTAAAGATATTGAAAAAGTAAAGAGAACAATAAACACTTTATTCATTTTTCTGATTATCGCTTCAATCACTGTAAGTATAATTTCTATATATTTTAGTGAAGATATATTTAGATTACTTAAACTCCCCGAAGAAATAATACCTCAGGCAAAAGTTTATTTTAATATTATAATGGGTGGAATTATTGTTTCATTTGGATTTAATGGAATAAGTGCCATTTTAAGAGGATTAGGCGATTCAAAAACACCTTTATACTTTTTAATCATATCAACACTTGTAAATATTGTTCTGGATCTTTTATTTGTTATGGTTTTTAAGTGGGGTATTGCAGGAGTCGCAATTGCAACTGTAATTTCTCAGGCTGGTGCATTTGTAAGTGCAATAATCTATTTAAATCGTACACATAAAATCATAAGTTTCAGTTTTAAAAATTTATTTTTTGATCGTGATATTTTTATAAAAAGTATTCGGATTGGTTTACCCACAGGCATTCAACAAACTTTTGTGGCAGTAGGAATGATGGCATTAATAAGCATTGTTAACCGTTTTGGGACGAATGTAATTGCTGCTTATTCGGTTGCAACCAGAATAGATTCTCTGGCCTCAATGCCGGCAATGAACTTTTCTGCTGCATTATCATCGT
>MENE01000132.1:16818-18319 GCA_001769005.1 Bacteroidetes bacterium GWA2_31_9b
GGGCGGGGAGAACAGACCGGGTAAAATCGGGATTTGTAGCTACACTTAAAATGTCATCTATAATTTCAGTTGTAGTTTCGGCTGTTGTGTTAATTTTTGGAGATTTTATAGTGCGAATGTTTACGAATGATCCCGAAGTTATTCGTATTGGTAAAGAATACCTGATTATAGTTGGTGCATTTTATATTGTTTTTTCATCGATGTTTATTATTGCTGGTGTAATGCGTGGAGCAGGAGACACATTAATTCCTATGTTTATTTCTCTTATTGCACTTTGGGTTATTCGAATTCCTTTAGCATGGATTTTATCAAAAAGAATAGGCGAAACAGGTATTTGGTGGGCCATTCCTATAGGCTGGTGTGTAGGATTATCTTTATCTTATATTTATTATAAAACAGGTAACTGGAAAAAGAAATCTGTAATTTAGATTTCTCTCAAATGAACTATTATCTAATAACTGAATAACTATTCTAATACATATTCAATTGATTCAATAGTATAATTCTCCTTTTCGCAGCAATTGATCTCGTCCCAAACACAATACAAATAGTCCACTTCGTTTGATCCATTTAGTATACAATCTTTTTTGTATTCGGTTAGTTCAAAAAATTCTTTTTCGCCGGTTTTTACAATCATAATCTCTTGTCCAATTGTGTCAATAAAAAGTTTTAGTTTTTGTTTTGCCGAAAACTCAGTTGTAATTTTTTCAAAAAAAGTTGAAGTCACTTCAATTGGTAACAAACCTATATTCATTGCTTTTACACAAAACAATTCTGAAAAATCAGATGAAATAATTATTCTGAAACCGGAATCGTACATTGACTGAACTGCAAAATCATAATCTGAAACACTATTCGATGTATTTTCAAGTACAAGAATTTTATCGGAATCGTTTGTTTTAATTTTTTCCGAGTTAAAATGCTCAACTTCAAAATCTTTCATTTTCGATATGCAAATACCTGATGTTAGTGTAGAATATTTATCAAAACTCATAATTCAATTTTTAAAATTTGTAACAAAAAATTCAAAACAAAGAAGCAGGTTTCTGAATATTAGAATTATCAAGTCTGAAATCAGGATAATTTTGATTTGGAAAAAATAAAACCAATATTCATTTTTTGCTTACATTTGTTTTGAATTACTTTCCAAAAATAACCGACCAAAAGTATTTTTTGTATCTTAACCATAAAAACAAAATATATTATGAAATACGATGTCCAGTATATAAATTGATGAATTCAGCCAATTGTTAAACTGCTGATTTGTATATTATTAATAAGACATCAACCTAAATTTATATTACAATGTCCAACAGAAATTCCGATCCTTTATTTCAACTTATAAAATCGCTGACAAAAACAGAGAAAAGATATTTCAAACTCTATGTAAACCGCCAGAGGAGCGATGATGATGCATTATTTATAAAATTGTTTGATTTAATTGATAAACAAAAAGATTACGACGAAAATAAAATTCTTGAAAAAGAAAAAGCAATTAAAG
>MENE01000133.1:0-3453 GCA_001769005.1 Bacteroidetes bacterium GWA2_31_9b
CCGACCAAGCTGATGCTGATATGGATGGTATTGGAGACGCATGTGATTCTTCTAATGATATTGATGGAGATGGTATTTCAGATGACATGGATAATTGCCCTGATATTTTCAATCCAGCACAAGAAGATACAGATGGAGATTTAATTGGTGATGCATGCGATTCTTCTAACGATATTGATGGAGATGGAATATCAGATGACATGGATAATTGTTCCGAAACTCCAAATCCCGATCAGTTTGATACTGATATGGATGGACAAGGAGACGCGTGCGATTTAGACAAAGATGGCGATGGATATGATTTAGGAACAGATTGTAATGATTTGGATCCTAATGTAAATCCTGGAGAAAGCGAGTTTTGTGATGATATAGACAATGATTGTGATGGAGCTATTGATGAAAGTTCTGCTGTAGATGCACCAACTTGGTATCGCGATGTTGATAATGATGGATTTGGAATACCATTTACAACAGTAAGGGCATGTTCACTACCAATAGGTTATGTTTCAAATTCAAACGATTGTAATGATTCGAGTGCTAGTATAAATCCTAATGCAACCGAAATTACTAATGGTTTAGATGACGATTGTGATGGGTTAATTGATGAGTTATAATAAAAAATTAATGTCATTAAAAAAGTTCCGTACAAATTGTGCGGAACTTTTTTTTAAACCTATTTCGATTATTTTGTTCTTTTAACAAATACAAAATCGCCACCTTCATCACCAGTGTCTTTTATTTCCCCATATTGTGGGATATTTGGACTGTTATTTAAAACGGCATTTTTAAAGCTACTAAATAATTCTTCGGCAGAAATAAATTGTTGTGTATTTTCTTCGAGTCGTTTATTTAAATAAAGCATGAAAACACTTTTATCAGGAACTTCTTCAAGTGTACCACTTGTCATTGCTTTACGACTTGGTAACTCGTATAATTTCTGTATCGATTTTGGAGCATCGGCAAATGCATTACGCGATTTAAATATTCCACCACTAAAGCAAGCATCAGCAATTAATAAGGTATGTTTAGTTTTTACAGCTTTTAAATAATCACGAATAGTACTGTTCCTAATCCAGTTTGCGGTATTTGCCTGTTTTGAATCAGAAGGTAACCAATATCCAATTTCATCTTCTGTATCCCAATAACCATGTCCGGCATAAAAAACAAGCAAGTTATCTTTTTCGGTAATTATTTTATTTAAATGATCTAATTCGGAAATTATATCTTCGTATGTTGGATTTTTTAAAAGTTTCACATTTTCAACATCAAAAGTATAATTTGTAGTTAGATTCTTATAAAGTTTTTCAGCATCCTGAACAGGTTTATCTAAATCTACAATTTCAGGATCGGGGTAATCGTTAACACCAATGATTAATGCATAAAACTTACCTTGTTTCGAAGCTTCATTCGTAAAAATAGTAATGTCAGATCCTTTAGATTTGTCAATAGTAGTTTGTCTTTGATCTTCTTTCTGTTCTGGTTTAAAAATTACTGAATGAGTAAATTCAATATTGTTTTGAAAAACATCAGTTGCTCGAACAAAAATATTGTTTTCACCTTCTGCAAGATATATATTTGTTTCAAACAACCCATTGTTAATTGGTACATCCATTCCATTTACTGTAAAATTTGAAATTCCATTTTCATCGGTAACTTTTCCTTTTACTGTAATATCTTCAGTTTTAACAAAAAATGCTTTATTCTTTTCAAAATTTGGTGATGTAAATACAACTGTAGGAGCTTTTGTGTCAATAATATTTTGAATTTCAGGTCCAATATTTATAGTTAAAAGCTGTGATATTGATTCCGTTTTGCTTGGTGTTTCAGAACTTTCTAACGATATGTCTCTAAACTCAATATGTCCTGATTTATAATCTAATCCATATGTGATTTCAAGAATTTCGAGACCAAATTCAAGAAGTTTGATTCGGTTAGAAAAACCATTTGGTGAAAAAAACTGAAAAATAGCAATTTCTGATTGACCGGGATTAAAAGTTAGTGTTGGTGTAGCATATCTTTCGTTTCCACTTACTTGTCCTAGTTTACTTATTTTTGACTCTATTTTATTCCCTTTAAAATCATATATTCTGGCTAAACGGTTTATGGTTTTTAAATCTCTTTTTTTACCATTATTCGTTATTTTTAATGCACAAACAATGGTCTGATCTTTTTTATAGCTGTCAATAAGTTCAAAATTAAAACCTTCTATATAATCGGATTGATTTTTTAGTACACCAGGTATTGCAACAAGTTTAAAAACAATTTGATCTCCACGCAGATTCTTTAAATCATTTAAAACATCCCATACAATAATTTTGTCTTTACCTCCATAAACACCTTCACCAATATCGCCTGTTACTGTTTTTGGAGTAACTGAGAAATTTACACCACCATCAGTTGAACAGAAAAGCTTTATATCAAACTGCTGACCCTGTTTTTCGTTTGTTAAGTCGTAAACAATATTGATTTTATCATTTAACTTTTTTACTCTTAAATTTTCAATTTGTTGAGCATGCAAAAGATTGCTGAAAAAAATAAAAATCAATATAAAAGTTTGAGTAATTTTTCTCATGGTTTATTTTTTTTGATTTAGGTAAATTTACAAAATACTTGCAATGAATTAAAAATTATATAAAATATATAGCAAATTAATCATTATGAATATTTTAAAATGGAAACCTGTCAATAATTAGTATAAGCGAAACTCCAAGTCCTGCGCCCGAAAGAATCAGATTCCACTCACGTTTTTTTACATGACCCAGATAAACTGTAATTGCTGTTAGAAATAAAACAATAATTACAATAAGTAATTGACCTAGTTCAATACCAAGATTAAAAGCAAATAATGGTTTAATTATGTTTTCTTCTGATCCAAGCAGGTTACGTAAATAGTTTGAAAAACCTAATCCATGTATTAATCCGAAAAATAATGCTATGCAATATTTTATCAAATGTAGCCGGAGACTTACAAATTCATTCTTCTGAAAAATATTTGCCAATGATGTTATTAAAATGGTTATAGGAATTAAAAATTCTATAATTTCAACAGGTATATTAATAAAGTTAAATGTTGCAAGAACAAGGCTGGTAGTATGTCCTATTGTAAAAGCAGTTATTAATACCAAAATATTTTTCCATTGTTTAAGCGAGTACACAGCACATAAAGTAATTAGAAATAATATATGATCGTATCCAACAATATCGGTTATATGTTGAACACCTAAATTAAAGTACAATTGAAAAATCGACATCAGTAAAAGAGTTTATTCATACCAAAGAAATAAAAAAAATGTAATTTTAACCTATGTTTACAACAATAAAAATTATTTTTCTTTTTTCAATGTTAAATGGTTTTATGCATCCTGTTCATGTTTCTGTAACAAATATGGAATATGAAAAAGAGAAAAGTAAAATTACAGTTTCATTCAAGGTTTTTAGTGATGATTTTCGATT
>MENE01000133.1:3463-18124 GCA_001769005.1 Bacteroidetes bacterium GWA2_31_9b
CATTTAAACGAAACAGATATCGATTTGCAAAAACCTGAAAACTATGAAAAGTATAAAGGTTTGATCGATGAGTATTTTAAAAGTCATTTTATTGCAACATCAAACGAAAAAAATAAACTGGAATTGGTGAGTACTAATTGGAAATTAAATGCTGAATCAATTTGGTTTTATTACGAAATACCTTTAGATTCGGAAATTAGATTATTAAAAATTACAAACTCCATTTTGTTTGATCTATTTTATGATCAAAAGAATTTATTGATATTCAAAGCGAATAATCACGAAAAAGGATATCAGTTTGAGTACCAAAAAAATGAGATTAATATTGATATAGATTGATGCAAAAATTCTTTAAAAATATAGGTTTATTTTTTGTTTTATTTATTCAGATTATTTCTGTAAATGCAACTCACAATAGGGCAGGAGAGATTACATACAAGCAAATATCAGATTTAACATACGAAATTACAGTAACAACCTATACATATAAATTGAGTGGTGTTTTCAGGCTTGAGCTTGATGTAGAGTGGGGCGATGGAACAATCTCAACTGTTAATAGAACCGATTCAATTTCATTACCCGATAATTATATTTTAAGTAAATACATTGCTACACATACTTATCCCGGGCCTGGAATTTTTGAAGTTTTGGTTCAGGATCCAAACAGAAATTATGGTGTTCTTAATATCCCAAATTCTGTGAACACAGTTTTTTCAGTTAAGACAGTCATTTTTGTTAACCCCGATTTGGGATTGAACAGTACTCCAGTTTTATTAAACCTCCCAATCGATAAAGCTGCCCAATTCAGAGTTTTTACTCATAATCCGGGTGCATATGATCCCGACGGAGATAGCCTTTCATATAAATTTACTGTTTGTACCGGTGAAAATGGAGAACCTATTACCGGATACTCTCTTCCACCTGCAACAACTTCTATTACCATTGACCCTATTACAGGACTTATGATTTGGGATGCACCACCTTATGTTGGGAAATACAATATTGCAATAAACATTGAAGAGTGGCGGCAGAAAATTAAAATTGGATCAATAACCCGCGATATGCAGATAGATGTTTATACTACTGATAATAATAATCCAGTAAATGACGAAATACCTGATATTTGTGTTCCTGTTGGCGATACTGCAAGTTTAAATATTCGCAGCACTGATCCAGACTTGAATATTATGACTCATGCTGCTGTTGGAGGACCATTCATTTTTGCATCAAATCCTGCTGAAATTAAAACTGTTAAATCTGTTCCGGGAGAAATTATTTCTGAATTTACTTGGGCAACAGATTGTTCTCATATTCGTAAAACTCCTTTTGAAATATTAGTTACAGCAAAAGACGATCATCCTGATATTAATCTTGTTGACAACGATCAGTTTACAGTTAAAGTTATTGGTCCGGCACCAACAGGTTTAAATGTTGAACCAGGCAATGCTTTTGCCCGAATTAGCTGGGATACATGCGCTTGTAATGCAACAAAATATTTAGTTTATCGCCGCGATATTCCATCATATTATTCTTTTGATAGTTGCAGAACAGGACTTACAGAAGATGATGGTTATATTTTAGTTGGTGAATCAACCGATTCAATTTTTATTGATAATGACTTTGGCGAAGGATTGGTTCAGGGAATTGAATATTGCTATCGGGTAGTATCCGAATATGCCGATGGAGCTCAGAGTTATCCTTCCAATGAGGAAGTATGTATATCATTGGCTCCAGGCTTTCCTATAATGACAAATGTAAGTATTTTAACAACTGATGAAACAAACGGTGAGATAATGCTAAAATGGGATAAGCCAGATAGGCTTGATACTGTTCCCGGAGCAACGGGTCCGTATAAATTTTTAATCTACCGGTCCGATGAAATATATGGAATGAGGTTGCAATTAATTGATTCCGTTGATTTGAATGAAACACCTTTAGATATTGATGATACTACTTTTTTCGATTCTGGTTTAAACACCTTAGATTCAATTTATTCATACGAAGTAGCTCTTTATAATGATGCTCCTGGAAATCGGTTTAAAATCGGGATACCTCAACTTGCATCATCATTGTTTTTGAAACTAACTCCTGCCGATAACATGGTAATGATGGAGATTGCTAAGAATACTCCCTGGCTCGACAATGAATATATCATTTATCGGTTAAATGAAACCACAATGATTTACGATTCAATAAGCTTATCTTCAAGTAGATACTTCAACGATGTTGGATTAGCAAATGGAAGTTCATATTGTTACAAAGTTAAAAGTAATGGTACATACAAAGATGGAATAAATGAATATAAAACACTGAACTGGTCGAATGATCGATGTGAGATTCCTGAAGATTACCAACGTCCTTGTCCTCCTGAGTTAACAGTAACTTCATCTTGCGATAGTTTGTATAATAATCTCAATTGGACAAATCCTAATTTGTCATGTGCCGATGATGTTATTGCATATAAAGTTTATTACTCGAAATTGTACGATTCATCACTCGATTCAATAGTACGAATCGAAGGAGCAGAAAATAATTTTTTTGTTCATACCCCGAAGGAATCAATGGGTGGATGTTATTCTGTTTCAGCTGTTGATTCCTTTGGAAATGAAAGCAACCTTTCATATATCCGCTGTGTTGATATTTGTAGTTATTATAAGCTACCTAATGTCTTTAGTCCCAATGGTGATAATCTAAACGATACATATATTGCTGAAAATCCTTTGGATTATGTTAAGAAAGTGGATATGAAAATTTTTAACCGCTGGGGTGATTTGATTTTTAAAACCGACAATCCACTTATTGAGTGGGATGGAAAAGTTCAGGGAACAGACAGAACTGTTTCAAATGGAGTATATTATTATATCTGCGATGTTTGGGAACCGCGGGTTACCGGACTTGAAATAAGGAATATGGTGGGATTTATTCATGTATATACTGGAGAAACAGGATTAATATTCGAATAAAATGTTTAAAAGAAAAATTATACTCATATTTATTCTGTTCATGTATCATGTTTGTTATTCTCAAATAAATGATATTCAGAAATTTAAACCATTTGTTGAGCTTCAAAAAGGGAATTATAATAATGCAATTGAAGGGTTTTCATTGCTGATTTCTGATAATCCTGAAAAAGATATTCTCCTTGCTCGGCTTGAAGCATATTATATGAAGGGCGATTATGAAAACGCATTAAATGAATGCATTCAGGTTGAGAAAGTTGAAAAAGGAATTGCTTCTGAATATCTTGTAAAAATTTATCTTCAAAAAAATGATATTCATAAAGCAGAACAAAAGTTGCTTGAAAACCTGAAATCGAGCTATAAAATACCAATGTTTAAGCTATTAAACCATTCTGATTTCAGTCAACTGCACGATTCATTTTTTTTAGATAGTATTCTTAAAACAAACAGTTATTCCTCAACCGATAAGCAATTATTTAAAGTTGAAAAATTAATTCATTCAGAAAATTATTCCGACGCTTTATTTTTAGCAAATGAAATTGCAAACAGGAATCCCAATGTGGCTCAGGCATATTATTTTTTATCAAAAATAAACAGTCATAACAATCAGTTAAATGATGCCAAATATTATATTGATAAAGCATTGGAGTTAAAGACCTCTAAAATTGAATATCTAAACACAAGGATTGAAATCAATATAAAACTTGAAAATTTTACAGAAGCCTCGGTTGATATTGAAAAAGCAATTAAGTTGAATCCTTATATTTTAGATTTGTATTTAACAAAAGCTAATATTCTGTTAAACCTTCAGGAATATGATAAAGCAATTGAACAAGGGAATTTTTATTTAGCATTATACCCCAATAATTCTGATGCCTTATTTGTTCATGCAAAATCGTATTTCAAAAAAGGAGAGAATTTTGAAGCATTAAAGTTTATAAATGAATCGCTAAATACAAAGAAATCTATTAAACAATATGAATTGCGAGGTGATATTTATACCGAAACAGGTACATATCAATTTGCCGAAATGGATTATTCCATGGCACTCGATCTAAATGCTAATGAAGGCGATATTTGGGCTAAAAAAGGATTTGCCCGATTCAAGTCAGGTAATAAAAAAGGAGCTTGTTCCGACTGGGAAAAAGGGAAACGGTATGGGAGCTTATTAGCTATTGAATATTTGGAGAAGTATTGTAAATAGGATTCAGGAACATAGACCAGACCATAGAAAAAGATTACAACTATGGAATACAACTAAATATATTCAAGAGATTTAGCTAGTAGCTGGCAGCTCAAAGCTTTTTATAAAGGATTCAGGATATTTTTAAATTTATATTTAGAACCCATTAATCGTAAATCCTCCATCAACTGCTAAACACAGTCCTGTAATATATGCAGCCGAAGGCATACATAAAAAGGCTACAGCTGCTGCAACATCTTCAGGGTTTCCAACTTTTTTCATTGGAGTACGCGAAATTACTTCGTTGTAATATTCAGTGTTTTTTAGAACAGTTTCTGCCAAAGGAGTTCGTATATACCAGGGTGCGACGGCGTTTACTCTTATTGAATCTGCAGCCCATTCTCCTGCGAGATTCTTAGTGAGCTGTATAAGTGCTGCTTTAGTCATTCCATAAATGGAGCCGGTGCGCAAATGGGTGATTCCTGCTACAGAACTTATGTTTACAATATTACCCTGTTCCGAATTTTTAAGTAGTGGATAAAGCGATTTACTTAACTCAAAAGCTGAGCGTAAATTGGTATGAATAATCTTATCAAATTCGTCGAATGAATACTCAATTGTTTTTTTACGAATATTGGTTCCAACATTGTTTACTAATATATCGAGTTTGTTCCATTTGATATTTATAAAGTCAGCTAATTTTTCAATATCACTTAATTTTGAAACATCAGCAGAAAAATAAATAAGTTTCTCTGGATTTTTAAGCAATGATTTTAGTTTTTCGAAATCATCATTATTTCTCGAAACAACAAGAACCTCAGCACCAAGATCAATAAATTCTTTTGCAATAGCTTCGCCTATACCTTTTGTTCCTCCGGTAATGAGAGCTTTCTTATCGTTTAAATTCCATCGATTTATCATTTCTTAAGGTTTTTTGTAGGCCTGTAAAAATACATTCTACCATGTACTACAGTATTTATATCGAGTTTACTTATTCCTACTTTTCTACCCGAAAATTCTGTATTTTGATGTGCCAGTTCGTAAACTCCTTTTTCCAGAACTTTGTACACAATGGCTGTGTGATGTTCCATCATTTCAGTATAGGTAGCATTTCCTTTAGTATATTTTACTGTTACTTTTTCGAACTGAACCAAATCACCCGGAAAAATTTCATCTTTTTTGGGATCAATTTTTTTACCGTATTTATATTCCCTGTCCCAATCGGCATCAACTTTAATTAATGCCTGATTTGCTAAATCCCAGCATTCGCCACGTTCAACTTTTGTTCCAATTACCGAATCTACATATTTTATGATTTCCTGATTTAGTTCAGGAATAGTATTCTGTGCATTGATATTTAACGAAAAACCAATAAATACTATTACAAAAAGAATATATTTAAATTTCATTTTTTTATATTTTAATGTCTAAAAAGATCCCTAATAATCTATATAAAACGATTTTAAATCAATTATGTTTTTCCATTTTGCAAAAATCAATTATTAAATTTATTTACTGATTCAATTATAATTTCAGATGCTTTGTTAATTTCTTCTTTGGTGGTGTATTTACCAACTGAAAAACGAATAGTTCCCATAGCATATAAAGTACTTAACTTAATTGCATTTAGTACAGGTGAAACTTTTATTGAATCGGTGTGGCAAGCAGACCCGGCTGATGCGGCAATACCCTTTAATTCCATTTCCTTTAGCAGAATGTTTGCATGAATTCCCGGAAAACTAATGTTTAAAGTATTTGATAGTCTTAGCTCAGGATGCCCGTTTAGTTTGATGTCAGTAAGCTTTTTTAGTAGATTCTGATGAAGCAAATCTCTCATTTCTTGCAAATGGTTCATATTTTTATTCATATCACGTTTTGCAATTTCGCATGCTTTTCCAAGTCCAACAATTTCTAGTACATTTTCTGTTCCAGCTCGCTTATTCTGTTCGTGATCGGCTCCATGAATGAGTTTCTCGAGAACAACGCCATCGTGTATATATAAAACACCTATTCCTTTAGGTGCATAGAGTTTATGACCAGCAACCGAAAGTAAATCAATACCCATTTGCTCAACATCTGTTGTGTATTTACCAACAGATTGAGCTGCATCAGTATGAAAAAGAACATTGTGTTTATGTGCAATCTTTGATATTTCTGATATGGGTTGAATTGTACCAATTTCATTATTGGCATGCATTATTGAAATAAGAATTGTTTTTGGTGTTATTGCTTCCTCAAGCTTTACTAAATCTACTAAACCAAATTCATCAACGGGAATATACGATATAGTAAAACCTTTTTTCTCAAGATATTTACAAACTTCGATTACTGCGGGGTGCTCAATAGTTGATGTAATAATATGATTTCCTTTTTTTTCATTGGCTAATGCTACTCCTTTAATTGCATAATTATTTGATTCAGTGCCACCACTGGTAAAAATAATCTCGCTTGGTTTACAATTTAGCAATTCAGCAACTTGTTTGCGGGCTTTTTCAATAGCTTTTTTTGTTACTATTCCAAAGCTGTGTGAGCTTGAAGGGTTTCCAAAATATTCATTTAAATATGGCAACATTTCATTGGCAACTTCTTTATCAATTGGAGTTGTTGCATTATAATCTAGATAAATTTTCATTTTATTAAATATTAAGAAAATATAAAAATACTAAAGTTGATGATAGTATCCACAAATTATAAAAAAAGAGCCTTGAAAAATTCAAGGCTCAATGTAATCAATAAAACAAATTATTTCTGAATGACTAACTTCGTTGTTATCTTTTCATTTTCAGATACCATAACCATATAGTAAATACCGTTTGCTAATCCCGGGTTTTTCCATATTATATAATGATTACCTGCGGGCTTGTAAGTATTAATTATGGTCTCTATTAGATTTCCGGATACATCATATAAAGCAATTTTTATTTGCTTTGTATCCGACAAGTAATACTCTATTCGAGTATGTGATTGAAGAGGATTAGGGTAAACTTTTAGACTAAATGATTCAACATCTTCTATCCCCGAAATAACTACATTAACTTCATCCGAAGATTCAGAAGAACAACCATTTATATCAGTAACAATTACTGTATAGTTACCACTTTGTGTTGCTTGGTACGTTTGATTTGTTGCTCCACTAATTAAAGTGCCATTAAAATACCATTGATTACCAGTTGTTGCACTAGATGTTAAAGTGGTACCGGTTAAGTTGGCTGTTGGTTTATCAGGTGAAGAATTAACAGATAATGTTAAATAAACGATACTATCAACGCCATTTACACTTGTAGTTGTATCAACATATTCACCTGCAACTGATAACATATTTCCAAGGAAATCGTATTCTGTTCCTTCACATATAGATTCAGAAACTAATGTTTCATAAGGAATCATAATGTTATTACAGTACGTATCACTTTGATTAATAATTAAATCTTCAATTGTTAAACAACAATTATAAATTCCCGGATTTTCGTAAATATGGGTTGGTCGTAACGTTGATTCAGTAACTTTACCTGACTCAACTTTCTTGTCACCATAAGACCAACTTAAATTAGATCCTCCACCATGTCCTACACCAATAATATCAACTGGTTTTCCACCTGGTTTACCTTTGCTGGTTGTATCTACAAAGTATGTAAACATAGCCTGAATTCCATTACTACCTGCACCAACGTTTAGTACGTTATATTCAGTACTTACGCAACCAGTTCCTGTGTTTTTAGCTGATAATACTACCATATAATATCCAGGTTCAGAATAAACTTTTAATGGATTTTGGGTTGTTGATGATGTTCCATCTCCAAAACTCCAGGTGAATTGATTAGGTGTTCCATAAGATTTATCTGCAAATTGAACAGTTAAATTAGTAGAATCAACATCATAATTAAATTTAGCTAAACAGTTTGTAGCATTATCGTCAGAAACCTGTACCAGCTTGCATGTTATTTTTTGTGCATCTGTTAAAGAGTTAGTAACAGTTAAACATACAAATTTATATCCACCTTCAAGGTAAGTTATTACTGGATTTTCAAGAGTTGATGTTGTTCCATCACCAAAGTCCCATAAAAAGTTTAAATTTTCACCTTGTGATTTATTAATGAAAGTAACTTCTTTGGTTGAAAAATCTGCTTGGTATATAAAATCAGCTTCAACATCATCGCCCGGGCTTCCAATTAAAACAACTTTTTCGTCATAGTCCATACACCCGTTACCAGAGTTAAAAGTATTGAGACTTACATTGTAATAACCTGGAGCTACATAATTATGAGTAGGATTAGACCCTACAAAATAACTTCCATCTCCAAATAACCAATATATTGAAGTGCTTGTTCCTAAAACTTCATTTGTGAAATAAGCTGTGTTTGTTGTAGAATCAATGTAATAAGTAAAGTCAGCATTACAATCTATTGTTCCAACCTGAACATCCTTAACCCTGTAATCGAAACATAGTCCGGAGTTATCTGCTACAGTTAATGAAACAGAATATAATCCGCCAGAACCAAATGAATGTAATGGATCCTTTTCTGTTGAGTAGTACCCATCGTTAAAATACCAGAAATAATTTTCAATATTTCCAATTGATTTATCAGTAAATTTAACTGAATTGTTAGTAATATCGGTAATTGTAAAGTTAAAATCTGCTTTACAGTCAGCTGTTCCGACTTGAATAAAATCGGCATAGTAATCGTTACAACCGTTAATGGTATCACGAACAGCTAAACTTACAAGATAGAAACCTGCACTTGTGTATGTATGTACTGGATTTTTTGATGTAGATGTTTTTCCATTACCAAAATCCCAGAACCATTTATGTGCAGTACCGGTTGTTTTATTTGAGAATGAAACTTGTTTTAAAGTTGGATTAATGTAATAAGAGAAATCAGCATTTATATTACAATCAATAATACCAACTTGAATTATTTTACAAATTTCGGATCGCTCACCTGTATTCGAATTGTATACAATTAAACAAACATTATATAAGCCAGCAGTGAGATAAGTATGTGAAACATTTTCACCTGATTCGTAAGTCCCATCTCCAAAAGTCCAATACCAATTTGTTATTTCACCTGTTGATTGATCTGTAAAATCAATTTTTCTGGTTGTTGGATTAACAAAATATGTAAAGTTTGCTTTTGTAGCAGTTGATGATGTATCAGCAACAACTATTATGGTTTTGCATACACTTGTAAAATATCCGGTTAAATTATTAAATACTGAAAGGCAAACATTATATTCACCTGATTCTGCATATGTATGTTGTGGTTCAGGAATTGTATCCCAAGTACCATCACCAAAGTCCCAATACCAATTCGTAATGTTACCAGTAGAAATATCACGTAAATTAACTTTACTATTGGTAGGATCGATATAATAACTAAAATCTGCAAAAATTTCAGGTGTACCAACAGTTATTAATTTACATATTTCGGACATACATTGTGTACCTTCGTCATAAGTAACAAGGCATACTGTATAATTTCCATCAACTGAATATGTATGTAAAGGACTCGCACTTGTTGAAAAATCACCGTCACCGAAATTCCAATAATATTCAGTTATATTACCTGACGAAAGGTTGTTAAAGCTAACTGTTCGCGAAACATTATTAACTGTATAATTGAAGTTAGCTGCACATCCTACTGTTCCTACTAATATCTGTTTTTGAATCTGATTGGTACAATTGTTTACCGAATCATAAATAGTTAACGAAACCATGTAAATACCATCGGCAGGATAAGTGTTTGTTGGATTTGGTAGTTTACTAACTTTTCCATCACCAAGTTCCCAATAATAAGAAGATATATTTCCTAATGATTTGTTCTGGAATGTAACAGTTTGTCCTAATGTGGTATAAATAAATTTCGCTTCACATACAGAAGTTTCTTTGGTTATATAAATTGTCTTCTGTTCTGAACTTGATCCACAACCGTTTGTAACTGTAAGGGTAATTAAATATTCTCCTTCTACAGTATAAAAATGTGATGGATTCTCTTCAGTTGAATAGATTCCATCCCCAAAATTCCATAAATAGTTGTTATTTTTAAATTTACTATTTGAATATGTGGTAAATTGAAGTGGTTCAAAACGTTTTGCAGACCATCTGCTTATTTCCCAATTAGCATTCGGGAGATTATCCATACCAATAATTACCTTGGTATATATAGTATCATTTCTACCGCAAGAATTTGTTGTTACAACAAATTCTTCATAAACACCTGAATCTGCATAAACATAATATGCAAATGGATCAGTTGTAACATTCCCTTGAATATGCCATTCGTATGCAATACCTCCAATAACTTCAAATCCAATAGTATCTCCAGGACAACCTGATTCAATATCACTATTATAATTCTCATATTCAGTTTTATCAAATATGCTTTGGGTAAGGAAAGTAGTTCTATTTGAACAATTATCGTTAACTAATGTAAATGTGAGATGATTATCAGTTGAAACAGAATAATGATAAATACCTGGTTCAGTACATATTTCACTTGAAGCTTGAAGTTCAAGCGTTGTATCATTTATCATAACAACACTACCATATTGGAATTGAGTTTTGTTTCCATCCCAAGGATCGGTACCTGATGAAGCATTAAATTCAAGGGAACCTCCTTCAATTTCGTAAATATCAATAAAATTATAATAACCTTCATTTGTTTTATAATTCCAATTACCTTTTAATTTATTAGATGGTGGAGTGCAGATACAACTTTGTTCACTCATCCATTGCATACCATTTAAAACTAAAGTTTGTGGTAAAACAAAATTTTCACCAGGTATAGTTGGAAATGATTGAATATTCGCCATTTGAATAGAATCAAATGGAATTGAAAATACTTGAGGATCTTTTTCAAAATAATTTTTATTGCAATACCATGCTGCTGCAAGTCCAACACTTGGTTTAACAACATTAAATGGGATATAAGCTACAGCAGTTCCTGGTGCAGTTAACTCAACATAACCATTTGGTGGGCCTAAATCAGGATTGTTTATGTCGAAATTTCCATACCAGAATAAGATATATGCAATACTATCCATTGGTCCACAATAATTCCAATCAAATAAATCAACATTGATGTTAAATGTTGTAAATTGTTTGTTGGGGATTACACTCCAGTCTTCAAATTCACTTTCTAACTCATCACTTGTTGAAGTATTATGTGTATAATAAAATGGAATTCTATTAGGATCATTGCTTACATCTACTTGTCCTAATAATGTATCCGTATTACCACAATTATTTGTTGCAGTAAACACAACATTATAAACAGCTGGTGTCGTATATGTATGAACTGAAAGAAATTCCATTTCATCACCTGAAGGATTGGTAATATTGTTAATTATATTTCCATCACCAAAATCAATTGAGTATGTTATCGAAGTTGGACCACCTGTAGTTGATTTATGTTTATCATCAAAAAAATAAACTTTTTCTCCAGGACAAATTGCTAGAGGTGCAAAATTTAAATTTACATCTGGTAAGAGTATGGTATCTACATATACCCATTTAGAGTTTATATTAGTTGCCATACAATTGTTTTGTGCAATAAGTTTAATTTCGTGCATCCCCGGTTCAGAGAAAATATGAGTTACTTCTTTTTGGTAATACTCTACACTGTCAATAATCCATGTAAAATTAACTCCTTCTTCTTGAGATGTTTGGTTTATTATTGTTACTACTTCATATGGACAAATTGTAATTGTTGGTTCCCATCCATTTTCACGATTAGCAAAGTAGAATTCAGGGAAAGGAACAAATGAAAACTCACCATAATTAATATAAACTTCTTGAGTAACCGTATCTTGAGTTCCGCAACCGTTAGTAGCATAAAGAGTTACATTATATAAACCGGTATCAACAAAGGTGTTATATACTCTTTTTCCAAATCCTGTTGACCCATCACCAAAATCCCAATCGAATGTACCTGAAGAAAATGCTTCGAATTTAATCTGATTGTTTGGGCAAGGTGCGCTTTCGTAAAAAGGCTCAAATTCGGCAAAAACAGGAATATCGTTTCTAACGTTAATATACGCAGTATCATAAGATGAATTTCCGTACTCATTTGTATTTTTTAGAATAACTTCATGATTACCTAAATCACCAAACGCAAAGAATATTTCTCTTCCAGTTAGAGTGGTGCCACCTATTGTCCATTCGTTTAAAAACGCAGGATTGGAAGTTAATATTAATTCATCATTTGGACACACTTCGTAATTTGATACCATAATTTCAGCTCCCGGAACTGCTGAATTTGATACAGTAATCCATTGTGTAACTGTATCTAAACCACATTCACCAGAAATGGACATTTTAACAGGGTAGGTTCCTACAGTATTATAAATATATTGCGACCAATTGTGTTTAAGTACATCGCCTGTATGTAATTTAAAAATAACCCATTGGTGATTATCATTTGTATAGAATTGGACAGGTTGTCCTGGAGCAGTTTCAAATTGTGGAAAAGTGTTAAACATCCCTGTAAAACCTTTTACATAAATACTTTGATAAAATTCTCCCAAATTATTGCTTAAGGTATCTAAAGCTTCAAGACGAATATCATAATGTCCTGCTTGCAGCTCAAAAGTTGTAGGATATTGCTCTGTTGAATGTAGTTCGTTATTTAAATACCAGTTATATGTTACTGGACCTGTATAAATGGAAAACGAACTGTAATTGTTTAGCGTAACCTGCACAGGTTCGCATTGTATAGTATCATAGAAAACATCAAATGATACAAAATCCTGTGAAAATAATTGAATATTTCCAAACATAAACACTATTAAAAATAGTTTAAAGTAGAATTTTTTCATAGTATAAGGTTTTAAGGTTAATATTTTTTGATAAAAATTTTTTTAATTAAAAACAAATAACACCCAAGTTAGGTTAATTAATTTCTAAAATCAAGAGCGTTTATGGTCAAAAATAATTAACTCATCAAAAAAAATATTTGGTTAATATTTGTAAATAAACTTAACTAATAAATGCAGAATTGTAAATTCCAGTAATCTAATAGAATTACCTCACAACGAAAAATATATTGAGTAAACAAAACCAAACCTTAAATTGTTTAATATAGATAAGTTTTAACTAATCCTTATACCACAAACCAATATATCATCAACTTGTTCGAACCCTTCCATCCAATCCATAAGTGTTTTGTCGAGTATTTCTTTTTGCTTGTTCATTTCTTTTTTATGGATTTGTAAAAGCAGGTCTTTGAAGTTTTTTCGTCTGTATTTATTATTATCGGGTCCTCCAAACTGATCAGCATATCCATCTGAACAAGTATATACAATATCACCTTTTTCAATCTGGAAAATCTGGTTTGTAAAAGGGCCAAGCTCTTTTACATGAATCCCTATAGGCATTTTATCGGGTTTAGCTTCTATAAGTTCTCCGTTTCGAACTAAATACATTGGATTGTATGCACCGGCAAAATCGAGTGTTTTATTTTCAATATCAATAATACAAATGGTCATATCCATACCATCACGACTTTCACCCTGTTTACCGGTTTGGCGCAAAGAGGTTATAATAAGTTCACGCAAATGGTCTAAAACCTGGTTTGATCGAAGTTCTTCAGTTTTTGTAATATTGATAATCTCATTTATAAAAGAAATCCCCAACATACTCATAAAAGCACCCGGAACGCCATGCCCTGTACAATCGGCTGTTACAGAAATAATTTTATTTTCTTTTTGATTCAGCCAGTAAAAGTCACCACTTACGATATCGCGTGGTTTGAATAATATAAATGAGTCGGGTATTATAGCATCGATTAATTCCTGGGGTGGGAGCAGTGCATTCTGAATACGTTTTGCATATTCTATACTTGATGTAATTTCTTTGTTTTGTTGGAATATAAAATCGCGCTGAAGACTAATTTCTTCATTCTTTTGTTCAAGAATTATATTTGCTTTTTGTTTTTGTTTATATAAACGGAAAATAATTACTAGTGATATGGCAACAAGGAAAAATCCCCCGATAAAAATAAAAATAGTTAATCTTTGTTTTTTTAATGTAGCATCCTTTAATGCTTTATCGGAATTTAGCAGTGCAATTTCCTTGTCTTTTTTCTCGGTTTCGTATTTAGTTTGTATTTCAGTAATTTGTTCGTTTAGTTTTTCAGTAAATAAACTATCATTTAAATGAGTATACAATACGTGGAATTCGAATGCTTTTTTGAAGTTATTCAGGTTAGCATTTGTTTCAGCCAGTTTCTGGTAAAGACCGGCAATATCGCTTTTCATATTCAACTCGGTAAAAATCTCAAAACTTTCGTTATATGAGTTTAATGCATCATTGTATCTTTTCCACGATGTATATACATCACCCAAATCTTTTAAGGTTTCTGCAATTCTGGGTTTAGCGCCTATTCTTATATAATATTCATAACTATTATTCAAATATTCGTAAGCCATTTGAAAGTTACCCAATTCTGCATATAGTACACCAAGGTAGTTTTGAGTTTCAGCAATTTTATCATCACTATCTTTTGTACTTTTAAATATTGA
>MENE01000134.1:0-18194 GCA_001769005.1 Bacteroidetes bacterium GWA2_31_9b
GTGTCGTTTTAGGAAAAAATGGTGGCATTTTACCTAAACTAACTTTACCCTTTAGGTTTTATTTAGGTGTTGGATTTGGTAGTGGACTAAATTATTTTTCATGGATACATATTCTCGACGAAATCAGAGCAATTGATTTTATAATTAATAGTGAAAAACCTTCGGATATATATAATTTAACATCTCCAAATCCAATTGAAATGAGATATTTAAATAAATCTATTTCAGAAAGGATAAATCGTCCATTTTTGTTTTCTTTACCAGATAAATTTATCAAACTTATTTTTGGAGATATGGCAAAAGAAATGCTGCTTGCTAACCAACGTGTTTTGCCAAATAATTTAATCATCGAAGGATTCATGTTTAATCATGAAACTATTGATACAGCTCTTGCTGATATATAAATAACTTAACAATATGGCATTGGAGATAAAAAAAACATCAGATGGTTCTACAACCATTTATAATTCTGATTTAAATGAAAATTATCATTCTAGTTTTGGAGCTGTTTCAGAATCAATGCATGTTTTTATTAAAAATGGACTACAACATATAAATAAACTCCAAATAAACATTTTAGAAATTGGTTTTGGAACAGGTTTAAATGCAATTTTAACTTATAAGGCTACCAGAGACTCGAATACAAAAGTAAACTATACTGCATTAGAATTTTACCCATTGGACTTAAAACTTATAAGCAATTTAAATTTTGTTGATTTTATACAACCATCGCAAAACGAAATATTTACAAAAATGCACGAATGTGAGTGGAATAAAGAAGTTCTTATTCATTCTGATTTTACACTTCATAAAATTATGACTAACTTTAATCAATTTCAATTCAAAAGTTTTTATGATCTGGTTTATTTCGATGCATTTGCACCCGACATTCAGCCTGAAATGTGGAGCGAAACTAACTTTAAAAAGATTTATAATTCGTTGAACCCAAGTGGTATACTAGTAACCTATAGTGCAAAAGGACTAGTAAAACAAAACCTCCGAAGTGCAGGATTTACAGTAACAAGGTTAGTTGGAGCTCCCGGAAAAAGGCATATGCTAAGAGCTGAGAAGATATAATAATAAATGGAATATTGGAATATTGGAATATTGGAATATTGTATATATAATCTAATGATAAATTAACATTTCAAATCAAACATATCATTTTTTAACATTTTTTAAATCCTGTGTTTTTGACATTAAAAATAATTTCATCACCTTTGCAATTCAATTTTAAAAACAAATAAAAACCTAAAAATAAGATTTATGAAAATTACAAATTTTTTATTGCCTGTTTTTGCATTTGCAATTATTACAACATCATGTGGACAAAAAGTTCCATCAAAAGTTAATTTAAAAGCAGAAATCGATACAGTAAGCTATTGCTTAGGAGTTGATATTGGGAACAGCTTAAAAACTGCTAAGTTTGAAAATTTAAATTACGATGCTTTTATTAAAGGTATTGATGATTCTTTTACCGATAAAAAAACAGCATTATCAGAAGATACTGTTAAAATTCTAATACAAAAATATTTTACAAGTATTAGAAATAAAGCTATAGAAAAAAACCTTACTGATGGCAGAGCATTTTTAGAAGAGAATAAAAAACGTGAAGGTGTTATTACTACTGCAAGTGGTTTACAATACGAAATTATTACTGAAGGAACAGGAAAATCTCCTTTAGCAACTAACTTGGTAAAATGTCATTATCACGGTACTTTAATTGATGGTACTGTATTTGACAGCTCTGTTGAAAGAGGGGAGCCTGCAGAATTTGTTTTAAACAGAGTTATTCCAGGATGGACTGAAGGTTTACAACTAATGAAAGAAGGCGCTAAATATAAATTTTATATACCTACCGAATTAGGTTATGGAACACGTGTTCGACCAGGTGGAAAAATCGAAGCAAACATGGCTCTTATTTTTGAAGTGGAACTATTAGAAGTTAAAGAAGCTCCAGCAGAAGAACCAAAGGACTTAAGCTTGAACCAAAAAAGAACAATTAAAACAAAATAAATTGTGTTTATATAATTTTAGCAAGCACGTTAAACACGTGCTTGTTTTTATTTAAAAATAGTTGAAAAAATGAAAGCAGAAATTATAACAGCAAAAGGAACCATGATGGTGAATTTCTTTGAAGAAGATGCACCTGGAACAGTTGCAAATTTTGTAAAATTATCGAAACAAGGATATTACGATGGATTAACTTTTCATCGGGTGATTCCAAATTTTGTAATTCAGGGCGGTTGTCCTGAGGGCACAGGAATGGGCGGACCAGGTTATACAATTAAATGTGAATTAACTGGAAACAATCAGTACCACGATCGTGGAGTTCTATCTATGGCTCACGCAGGAAGAAATACCGGAGGTTCACAGTTTTTTATTTGTCACAGTCGCGAAAATACTCAACATCTTGATCGCAATCATACTTGCTTCGGAAAAGTTTACGAAGGTATTGAAGTAATTGATGCTATTAGACAAGGTGATGTAATCGAAAAAATTATTATTCACGAAGAATAGATTTTAATCAGACTCATTCGGGAAATTAAAATCCATACAGAGTCTTAATATATAATACTATGAGTTTCGAAATATCAGGAAGACTAATTGAAAAATACAGTACAATACAAGTAAGCGACAGGTTTAAAAAACGCGAGTTTGTAATTGAAAGCAATGCTTCTAATGGAGGAATGGAGTTTAAAGACTTTATTAAATTTCAGCTAACTCAAGACAAATGCAACCTAGTTGATAATATGAATGTGAACGATGAGATAAAAGTTAGTTTCAATATCAGAGGTAACAAGTGGGAGAAAGATGGTAAGATTAATTACTTTACTAATCTTGATGCATGGCGTATTGACAAAGTACAACAGCAGAATCAGGGTAGCAATCATGATGAAATACCGGCACCATCAATAAACGATATGCCTTTTGAAAGTTCAGAGCCCGATGATTTACCTTTTTAAAAATGACTAAAATTCAAAATTAAAAGTGCCTAAAATGATAATCCTGTTTTAGGCATTTTTATATACCTGCAATCAACCTTGCTTTGCAAACTTCCTTGTCCTGAATATTTTTAAGTGTATAAAAAGTTCCATCATTGTTTACTCCATAGAAAACAGAAAACTCATCATTCAATAGCAATTCCAATAAAAAGTTTATTTCAAATTCGGATATTAATTCTGTATGGTTAGAAAAATATGCATCAAGCATCCAACGAACATATGTAGCGTTATTCACGTGTTTATTTACATCGAGGTCGCTCGGATATACTTTTCGCTGATCGTGTTTAAGCAATTCATTCGGAATAATTATTTTATCTAATTTAATATCAATCGAATTTTCTTTTAAAAAGTTCTCATGAATAAAATTAAAACTATCAAGCCGTCTTGGCCTTCTTGATTCGCGATCGAGAATTAGCCACGAAGTTGTTGCACGGCCAATTACTTTATCATCTTTAAAAATAAGAAAATCACGTAAAGCAAAAAATCCATCGGCACCTTTAGGCCATGTTTTAATGCTTATTTCATCTTTCCATTCGGGGTACTCATCTATTTGTATCAACACACGAGATAAAACCCAGTATGCATTCTGTTCTTCGAGATACTCAAATCCAAAATCATTTATACGGGCATTATCCCAGGCACATTCTTGTAAAAAATGGAATAAAGCCTGAAGCGTTAATTTCCCATTCTGATCAGAATCGTACGATTTTACAGGGAAAGCATATATACTGAAAGGATGTATTAACATAAAATTAAGTTTTATAAACCACAGAGTTAATTGAGTTTGTCACTGAGTTACACAGAATAAATCAAAAAATTAAACGCTTAATTCCATTTTTTAACGAAGAAACATTAAAATTTAATAACAATCCTATTTTACAATCTGAAAGTTTTAAATATGTCAATACCTGTGCCATATGCACGTCATTAAATGCTTCTACTGCTTTAATCTCAACTATTACCCTATTTTCAACTATTAAATCAATTCTATATCCAATTTCGAGTTTAACTTCTTTATATACTAACGGTAAAGGCTTTTGTTTTTCAACAATTAATCCCTCTTGTTTTAATTCATAAAACAAACATTCTTCGTATGCGCTTTCTAAAAGTCCCGGACCAAGAGCCGTATGAACTGTATATGCACATTTTAATATTCGTTCTGTAATTTGATTTATTTCCATAATCTAATACCTTATTTAATATTAACCACAGGGTTTCGCAGAGCTAATTGCTATATCTGTGTTACTCTGAGAAATACTCTGTGACACTCCGTGGTAAAAAAACACATAATTGCAAATTAACTACCAATCTTTGTATTCTTATTTAGAATATATCGCAGAGGTCGAACAATACGTTCAAGCAATCGGAAATCTTCGGTAACAATTTCTGCTGTTCCTTGCATTTCCTGTTTAAAATCGAGTTTTTGGTTGTAGAAAGTATTTAAACCGTCAGGTAATTCAATTTCAACAGTATAAAAATTATTGTCAGGAACCATAGATATTGATTTTACAATACCCTTTACCATACCAAATTCCATGTATGGGTAATTATCGAAGCGAATATTCACATTTTGTCCTACTTTTACCTTACCTGCACCCATAAACGAAAGTTGAACTCGTCCAATAATTTCTCCTCCGTTTTCAGGAATAATGGTAAGTATATTTTCTCCTGATTTTACTGATTGATTCTCATTCCAAAACTTGTTAAAAGTAACTTTCCCATTCGTTGGAGCAAATAAAACATATTGGTATTTCCAGGAATCGATTGCAGACACTAAATTTTCGTATGATTGATTAATGATTAGTGATTTATCAGAAACTTGCTTATCCGCTTGCAGTTCTAGTTCAGCAATATTCTGCTCAATACTCTGAACCTGAATTTCGGCATTGGTAAGTGAAATATTCGATTGTTCGTAGCTAAACTGTTTCGACAATAATGCAGATTTTGATTTCTCGAATTCAGCATCGGAGATAAGCTGTTGCTGATGTAAAGTAGAATCGCGACGATATTGTTTCATTAATAATTCGTATTCCTTTTGTTGCAATCCATTCTGAACTTTTAGATTCTCTGTATATTTTTTATACTGAAGAATTTCTTTTTTCTGCAAGTTGATTTTTTTCTGATAATAATCAAGACTCACGAATTTATTGTAATCATCCAGATTTTTTAAAAAATCGGCATAAAATGACTGAATACTTCCCAGATTAAGGTTTCGCGAGAAATTTTCAAATGATACATTATTAACTGGTGTATTTGGATCAAACAGCTTCAATTGATCATCAACTACCTTAATATCATTATAATTAGCAGGATTTTCGATAACTGCCAATACCTGATCCTTTATTACTTCCTGTTGATCGCTCACAAACAGGTTTTGTATTTTACCCGATGCTTTTGCAAAAACTGGCGCTGGTGGGTTTTGGGTTGTTAAAATAATTTTTGATGAAATAATATCGGGATACTGAAAAAACCAGCTTCCGATAACCAAAACAATTACAACACTAAGAATGATAGTAATACCCCAACGCACAATCCATTTTGGGGTTCGGCTTAGTATTTCTTGTACTTCATTTGAACGGAGTTCTATTTTATTAATTTCTTCCATACTTCTTTTTTTAAAAGCTGCAGTATTCAGTTGCAGTATGCAGTCTAATTATTTAGGGATAAATTTTTCAGGATGATCTGCCATTGATCCTAACATTCTTCCAACTTCTTCATATTCTTTTTCTAATCGTAATTGAATTTCTTTGGAAATGTAATTGCAATCCATTGCAAAATCAAGCCAAACAACTGTTTCACTTGTCTCAGAATCCGAGTCCGTTATTTTACTTGTAAAGTGTTTAGGATATCGTCTTTTACGATAAGCTTCTGCAATATTAGCACAAACAGCTCTTGACGATCTTCTAATCTGATCTGTTAATGAATATTTTTCCTCAACAGGAAATGATTTACTTACTTCAAATATCTCTTTCGCAAGTTGATATGCCTTTTGATAAACCTTTAACTGTTTAAATCCAAACTCCATTATCTGTATTATTAAATTTTTAACTTATATACTATATACCTATTGCTTAATGCTGCTGCCTGCTGCCGCTTTTTACTACCATTGTTTAACCGTTTCCTGTACTGTCTACTGTTGCTTTTTCCACTACAGCCTACTGCCACTGCCTACTACCGCTTTTATCAATTCCCCAGCTCCAACTGATTCCGAACCAGCTCGTAATAAGCACCTTTCTTTTTAGTTAATTCGGTATGGGTCCCTATTTCAACAATCTTACCTTGTTCCAAAACTACTATCTGATCTGCATTTTTAACTGTACTCAGTCTGTGTGCCACAACAATAACTGTTTTTCCTTTAAAAAACTGATCGAGATTTTCCATAATAACACGTTCGTTATTTGCATCGAGTGCGTTGGTAGCCTCATCGAGAAAAATAAATTCCGGATTTTTATACACTGCACGAGCAATAAGCATACGTTGTTTTTGCCCCTGACTTAACCCTACTCCTTCTTGCCCAATTTTAGTATTGTAACCCAATGGTAATGACTCTATAAACTCCTGAATATTTGCAACCTTAACTGCATTCAGTAATTTTTCACGATTAGGAAACTCTTCTGAAACAGATATATTATTTGCAATAGAATCGGAGAAAATATAACCATCCTGCATAACAACTCCGCACTTTTCGCGCCACATGCGATTGCTGATATTATCAAGATAAATATCACCAAGTTTAATTTTGCCTTTTTGAGGGATATAAAAACCGAGTAAAAGTTTAATTAAAGTTGTTTTACCGCTTCCGCTGGTTCCAACAATTGCTGTAATTTTCTTCTCAGGGATAGTCAGATTTACATTATTTAATACAAATGGAGAATGAGGGCCTTCATATTGAAACGATATATTATCGATGTTTAACTCGCGATGTTCGGGTAAAATACTTATTTTGGGTGTATCGTCTGATTCTTCGTTATCGCGATTATGAATCTCGCCCAAGCGCTCCAAGCTTATTTTAGCATCCTGAGTAGTTTGTAAAAATCCGATCATTTGAGTTATAGGGCTATTTAGCTGACCTATAATATACTGAACCGCAAGCATCATACCCAATGTCATTTGACCATCGATTACAGATTTAGCAGCAACAAAAGTGATAATGATATTTTTTATCTCATTTATAAAAACACCACCAGCTTGCTGATACTGACTCAGTGACAAACTTGCCATATTTACTTTGAACAACTTAGCTTGAATACTCTCCCACTCCCATCGTTTTTGCTTTTCGCAGTTATTCAGTTTTATTTCCTGCATTCCGGTAATCAACTGAATTACATTGCTTTGATTGTTTGAAAGTTGTGCAAACTTTCTGTTATCGAGTTCTCGTCGTTTTTTCATGAACAAGTAAACCCATGCAGTATAAATCGCACTTCCAATAAGGAAAATAAAGAAAATAGGCACGCTATAAATTAATAAAACGATTCCGAAAATAATCAGATTAACAAACGAAAATAAAATGTTTAAAGTAGAAGAAGTTAAAAAGCTTTCAATACGTTGATGATCACCGATTCGTTGAATAAGATCGCCTATCATTTTAGTATCGAAAAACGAAACGGGTAACTTCATTAATTTAATAAGGAAATCGGAGATTAATGAAATATTTATTCTTGTACCAAGATGTAAAAGTATCCAACTGCGAATAAATTCCACAATTGTACGTGAAAAAATAAGTACCAATTGTGCAATAATAATAAGTGTTACAAAACTTAAATCCTGGTTATTAATGCCTTTATCGACAATACTTTGTGTTAAGAATGGGAAAATAAGCTGCAACAAACTACCCAATAATAATCCCAAGAATAGCTGAGTAATCAGTTTTTTGTATGGGCGCAAGTATGAAAATAAAAATTTGAATCCCGATTTATTAGGTTTTTCATCATCGGACTGGTAAAAATCGGGAGTTGTTTCGAGCAATAAACATAAACCTTTGTCTTCGCCTCCTTCTTTTGTAGTTGCCCAACCCGATATAAACTCTTCTTTTGTAAATTTTATTAATCCCCGTGCCGGATCTGATACATGAACAAAAGTTTCTTTTTTTCGTTGCGATATTTTATAAACTACCACAAAATGATTCTGTTTCCAATGCACAATACAAGGCAAAGGTGCTTCGGTTAATAGTTGTTCGAATGTTATACGAACGCCCATACTACGAAATCCAATAGCATCGGCTGCATCGCTAATACCCAACATAGAAACACCTTCTCGGGTAAGGTAACTTTTATCGCGTAGGGTTTGTAAAGAATATGATCTACCATAATGTTTTGCAATCATACGCAAACAAGAAGGACCACAATCCATAGCATCGAGTTGTTGAAAAAAAGGAAATGGCATTTTTTTTTAAAGATATAAAAACTCTTAAATAGATTTACATTAGAATATTATTATTCAAATATAAAAAGCTATTTCTGAGTTAAGAATTTTATTGAATTCAGATATTATTTTTTATAAACATTATAATTAATAGAAAAGTTCGACCTAAATATTATAAGCCGAACTTTTAAAAACGATTAACTATTTATAACTAAATTATACAGCCTCTTGCAATTGACAAACTTTTTCGAGAACATAAAAAAGCTCATCGTGGCGGTTTTGAGGAACAAAAATTTCTTTTCCGTTTTCGAGAATAATTTTAGATGTATCGTATGGGAAAATAATTTGCACAGCCTTTAAATTGATCAAATAATTTTTTGATACCCGGTAAAACCCTTGATACCATAGTAATTGTTCAACTTCATCAATATCCATTAGAATCTCAACTTTTTTGTTATTATTAAGCACCATAAAATTGGTATTGCCAAACGCTTCGAAATATAAAATTAGATTTAAGTCCAGACCTAATTTCCCATTTTTTGAAGGCAAATAAATATTAGCTGCTGACATAGTTTTATTTTTTAAAGTTTAATTTTAATTATTCAATTACCTGATTATTATATACATAATGCATGAATGTTTCATATTATTGGAATTTCAAGGCAATATTCATTTGTACTTGAATCTTTGCAAATAGTACCACCTAATAAACTTACAGAGCAATTCAAAACTTCGGAATTAAAATAATCAAACGTCTTTCTATCCTCTTCATCATCATAAATACCTGAATGAGTAAATGGGTTTATAAAACCATCGTTTATTTTGCGAATAAAAATCTTTACCAGCGAATTTTTATGAATAACATAATAACCCAATTCGATTTTACCATTCTTATAAATAGTTGCAACTTGTTCAATAAGCTTGATTACCGTTTTTTTTAGTAAATCGCTATCGGTATTTATAATAAAATCTTTAGGATAATTTTCTTCGCTAATTATAAGTTCAACATCGGAATACTCTTTATCCATTTTTCTATAAGCGAACTCTTCTGTTATTTCCCAAAAAAGTTGAGATATATTTACTTGTTGACATTTAAAGTTGTATGAATTCGAATCGAATTGAGATAAATCAATCAGGTTTTCGACAAAGTTTAAAAGAACATTACTGCTGGTTACAATTCGTTGAGCATATTCTTTTGGTTTACCATCAACAAGTTCCCGGTCGATTAATAGTTTCGAAAATCCCATAATTGAGTTTAGGGGTGTACGAATTCCATGTGAAATATGAGAAAGAAACTTACTTTTAGAATTGTCTGAAGCAAGATTTACTTTATCATAAGCTAAAAGTTTATTGTTAGTTAGTGTTTTCATTCCGAATATATTATGGGTTAATTCAGATCCTTAAGTACTTTTTGAGCTAGTTTTTTATAATATGATTCATCAACTACCAATTCTTTCAGAATTTCTTCTGCTTTACTGGTATTATGTGTTTTAATGTAACACATTGCCAAATACCATTTTGCCTGCTCAATAAATAAGTTGTTGTTATTTGTAATAATGTTCTGGAACGATTTGGATGCTTTTTGATACTTTTCAGTTTCCATAAGCGAAATTCCGGAGTATAAGTTTGCAGCCATATCGTTACTTCTTTTTTCTAATACTTTTTCAAACAACAAAACTGCATTTTGATAATCGTGATCTTCGTATTTTTCAAGAGCGTTAACCAATAAGCGGTCAATTTCTTCGTTTCCAGACCTATAGGATACCGAAACATCATAAGGAACAAAATATTTACTGTAAATAGAATCGGTTCCGGGTTCAGTTTTCGTAATTTGTCGAATTACACCTCCTGTAGCTACAAGCAATGCAAGTGAAGCTGCAGCATAATAAAGCTTTCTTTTGGTGAATATTGATGCAATATCTTTTTGTTTTGATACTGATATCCCGGTATATATTTCATCAAGCGAACCACGAAGCATCATTACATCTTCTTCCAAAATAGCATGGTTTATTTGTTTATATAGCTGGAATTCGCTTTCAACCTGAGTATCTGTAGCTATAAGTT
The DNA here is from genome assembly GCA_001769005.1 of Bacteroidetes bacterium GWA2_31_9b. Lineage (GTDB taxonomy): Bacteria > Bacteroidota > Bacteroidia > Bacteroidales > UBA12077 > UBA12077. Next base: position 10,431 of record MENE01000134.1, read on the forward strand.
GCTCAAAATTTAGCATCTCTACTTCACCAAGTTCTTTATTGATGTAATCATCTACTTTAGGATTATAGTTATTCATAAGGCTATAGTATTAACTCGTTTATATTAAAATAATTTTAGGGTTTTTAGGTTAATTATTATGGTTATCCTTGTTTAGAAGGAGGAATTGGAGGCCAAAGATCGTCATCCTGAGGATCTCCATCGCCGCCTTTTATCATTAACATACTGTTAATACTGAGTTGTACAAATTGTTCGAATGATTTTTTTGTTTCATCCTGCCCGAATAAGTGAATTAATGTTTTCATGGTTTTAGTTTTTTAGTTTGACATTTATTTTTTTATATTATTTTATGAACCTCTCTCCACTTATATGTGCAGTTTTTTTTAAAAAGGTAACCCGGTTTTTGAAATTATTTTTCATTTTTTTTAAAAACATTTTTTACATCTTTGATTTGCAATGATTTACAAATTATAAAAAAAATAAACTTTTTATCAATTTTAGAGTATATAGTATAGAATCTATTCAGTAGGTAAAATGAAAAAATCAGTTTTGATTTTATTTTTTGTAATACAGTTCCTGTTTTTATCGATAACGAATATTTGTTATTCGATAAATAAGAACAATCCTGCTAAAAGAGAGAATATACAGAAAGGTATCCGTTATCTGACAAAAGGAATTGATTATGGTAAACTGGGTAACCTGGATAGCGCAAGCCTTTATATCCAAAAATCAATTGAATTATTCAAAAAAGAAAATAACCCGGAACACTTAGCTTCAGCGTATATTAGTTTTGGAATACTTCAAAAACTAAGTGGAAAATTCGATGAGTCCATAAAAAATTATAACGAAGCAGAAAAAATTTATAAATCTCAAAATAATTCTATGGGACTTATATATACTTATGCAAACAAAGCAACAATTTTTGAAAAACAACAGGATTACGAAAAAGCTGAATTATATCATACAGAATCTCTAAATATATTGAAAACAGATTCTTTAAAAAACAAACTACAAATTGCATTGATCTACAATAATCTTGGAATTTTATATCTAAATACAAATCAGAATAAAAAAGCTATTCATTACTTTTTGCAAAGTTTGAGATTAAAAAAAGGTGATAAAACCGTTTATTCAACCTATGGTAACCTTGCCCTTTCATATGAAAAAGAAGATGACATTAATAAAGCTGAATATTATTATTCAAAAGCACTCGAAAGTATTGATAAAAATTATGGGACAAACAATATCTGGTATGCACAACAACTTTTAAACAATGGACAATTTTTATATAGCTCCAAAAAAGAATTCTCAGAATCGTTAAAAAACCTTGAAAAGGCATTAGCGATTTATATAGAAAAATTAGGTGTTAAAAACCCAGAAACAGCAAGAGCGTATTCAAAAATTGGAGAATATTACTTAAAAACAGGCAATTATAAAACTTCGTTACTTTATTTTCAAAAATCGCTAATTGCACTTTCCGATAATTTTAATGATACAAACTATATTACAAATCCCGACATAAAATTGGTTACATCGAAAACACAATTTTTAAAAACTATAAAAAATAAATCAACAGTATTACTTGAAATATGGAAAAATGATAAATCAAAAACCGATTATCTTACAAATAGTTTAAAAACGAGCGAACTTGCGAATGAAATAATACGGGAGATACGATCGGGTTTTATAAGTGAACAAAGTAAACTTTTTTTAGCAGAAAATGAACAGGAGACTTACACTAAAGCTCTTGAAATCTGTTATAAATTATTCGAAACAACGAATAATAAAGAATATTTAAAAAAAGCATTTTTATTTTCAGAATCTCGTAAATCGGTTATACTTTCAGAATCAATTCAAAATAACAATGCACTTATAACTGGCAATATTCCCATTGAGTTACAAAATACAGAGAATACGCTGAAAAAAAATATTTGGACTTATGAGGAACTAATTTATGAAGAAAAAAGAAAAAAATCACCTAATGAAAATCAAATCTCACTATGGAATAGTGAGATATTTGAACTAAAAGAACAACACTCAAAACTAATATCACAAATTGAAAATGATTATCCTGAATATTACAAATTAAAATATAAAAATATTCTTATTGGTATTGATGATATTCAAAAACGAATGTCGCGAAATGATGCAATAATTGAATATAGTTTTGGCGATGAATATATTTATATCTTTCTAATTACTTCAAACGAATATAAATTAATAGCACAAAAAATAGATTCTGAATTTGAAAATAACCTTGATTTTCAGATTAAAAGTTTAACTAATAATAATTTTTCAAATCATACTTTTAATGATTTTACTAGTTTTATTAAAACATCAAATTATATATACAACCAGCTCATTTCGCCTGTATCATCAAGTATTAGAGGAAAACATTTAATAATTATTCCTGAGGGCAAATTAGCCTATCTCCCATTCGAAACTTTAACAAGTGAACCCGACACTTTTAAAACAATAAGATATAATAAATTACATTATTTTTTATATCAAAATCCAATAAGCTATTCGTACTCAGCAAGTATTTTTTTTGATTCAGAAACCCTACGTAAGATTGCTCCTAAAAAACTCGTAGCATTTGCACCAAAGTATGAAAATCAAGATAATCGTGAAGAAAAAATTATTTCAACAAGACAGCAATACAGAGAAATGCTTTATCCTCTAAAAGGAATTAATGAAGAAGCTAAAGTGGTTTCAGAAATTATAGGTGGTGAAACATATCTCGATGAAAAAGCTAGTGAATTGAGTTTTAAAAACGTTGCATGTGATTTTGATATATTACATCTTGCAATGCATACAATATTAAACGATTCCAGCCCGATGTATTCCAAAATGGTTTTTTCACAAAATACTGATACTCTTGAAGATAATTTTTTAAATACATACGAAGTATATAATTTGCAACTGAAAAGCAGAATGGCTGTTTTAAGTTCGTGCAACAGTGGCTCCGGGATTTTACAAAATGGTGAAGGAGTTATGAGTTTAGCCAGAGGTTTTATGTTTGCCGGTTGTCCTTCAATTATAATGACCTTATGGACTGTTGAAGATAATTCGGGAGTTAAATTAATGACCCAATTTTATAAAAACTTAAAAAAAGGATTTTCAAAATCAATATCGTTGCAGCATTCAAAAATCGAATTTCTTAAGCAAGCTGATCAATTGCACTCACACCCTTATTTTTGGTCGGGTTATGTTGTCATTGGTAACACAAATGCTCTTTATGTTTCTGTGTATATTTATTGGGGTGTTGGAATATTAATTAGTTTGTTATTCGTTTTTTTTATTATTAAAAGAATTAAACAATCAACTACAAAAAAAGTGAAACTATCTGCTTCAAATGGTTCAGTTTATTGATCTTAAAATTTTTTTAGCCTGGTGTTTGTAAGTATAATTTCTTGATATTATTTCTAATAGAAGTTTTTTAGCTTCTTCTGGTTTATTATTGTTTAAATATACCAAAGCCAGATACCATAATGATTCTTCATAAAATAAATGCTGGTTATTTGTTGATAGTTCGTATAAGTATGTTTCAGCTTCAATAAATTCATTCTGCTCAATCATTGATATTGATAAATAAAACTTTGCCAAAGTATTTGTAGAATCCTTATTTACTAATTCTTTAAACAATAATTCCGCATTATTGAAATCTGAATTTTCATAATTTCCCAATGCAATTCTTAAACATTCTTGTTCTTCTGTTAGAATTTCAGTATTTCGATAATTCACAACCGGTGGATACATTTGATAATACTTATTAAAATAATCAACATAACGTTCTGTATGAGTATTTAGGAACATTATTTTAATAATAAGTACAATAATAAAAACTGCTGCAACAGATGACCAAATAAAAGGATTTTTAATTACGTGAGATTTTTGTTTTTTAGTATTTACTATTTCATTCAGAGCAAATCGTAAATTCATTATATCAGGCTCTTGAATAGCTTCATGAATATTTTTTCTGAGAATATATTCAGCTTCTAAGTCAGGATTTGAAAGCTTCAATTTATCGAAAGCCGCTCGTTTTTCTTCCGATAATTCTCCAAGTAAATATTTTTCAATTAATCTATATTCCTTTTCTCTCATACTTTTTGAACTGAGGATCGTTTTTAATATTATTTACAAGCTGTTCCTTACATTTGTATTTTCTGCTTTTAATATAATTTTCAGTTGTATTCCCCAACTTTCTAGCAATTTCTTTAATCGGTATATTATTTAAAAACATTTCCAAAATTTTTTGGCAATCTTCTCCTAATTTTTTAAAATGATATTGATACAATTTATATTGGTTGTGTTTTTCAATCTCATCAAACTCAAAATCAGGAAGACTTTCATAATTTGCATATTGATTGAGTTGCACACTATTTATTTTATTTTGTGAAATCTGATGAATCCATAAAAAACGAGATATACCTAAAAGATATAAACTAAACGATTTAGAAATTGTAATGTTTCCGATTTTTAATTTCCTATAAATAATAATTATGGACTCCTGAAAAATATCCTTTGCATCTTGAGAAGAACCATTGTTATCAATTATAAACTTTTGAATATCCGGAAAAAATTCAGAATATATTCGCTTTAGCAAAAAAGGGTTTTGTTTACGAATACCTTCAACAATCTCTTCATTCTTTAATGATTCCAAGGTTTTCCAGGGATTTATATATAATTAATCAGAATGCTAAACATACGATTTTAAATAACTAAAATATAAAAAAAGGCCATAACTTATTACGACCTTTAAAAGAAAATAATCTTTAAGAATGTTTTATATTGTATATAAGTACTTTATAATTATTTTATCGAATAAAATTAATAATAAAATACCAAGAAAAGCTATAAGAATATAAGGTGAGAAACTAAACTCTGACCATAATCGAATAAAAAAATCATATCCATATTTTAAATTCGAAAAAGCAGGAATTTCTTTTGCATCAGATATAGTATTTAATCCGTTTTTATAAATATAATAACCAATATATCCAATAAACATAAGTAAAATTGAAAGCAAAACCCATATAAAATTTTTATCTTTCTCTTCTTTAACAAATTGAATATTTACATCAGGATTTTTTAAAATAGTAGCCATCAGATTTTTAGTAAAATCTGTACCCGGTTGCTGAATTTCACCTTTCTGAATCAGTTCACGGGTTATTTTTTCGATATCAAGATTTATATTTTTCATTATATAATAGATATTGCTTCGTCTTTTAAAATTAATTTCAGTTTATCGTAAAAACTTTTCCTTGCTCTATGCAACCTCACTTTAACGTTTGATTCTGTATAACCTGTAATATCGCAAATTTCCAGAATTGAATTTTCGTTTAAATAAAATAATGTCAAAATTACACTATCTTCTTCATTTATTTTCTCAAGAACGATTTGAATATATTTTGATTGTTCTTGTTTTGTAATTTCATTTAATGCGTTATATGAACCTAGCACTTGATCGTCGGGAATTTGCACAGAATCAATATCGTAAGTATCAATTTGTTTTTTTCTAAGTTTCGAAATAGCTGTATTATAAGTAATTCGATACAACCATGTTGAAAATTTAGAATCAAACTTAAACTCACCAATTGCATTAAATGCTTTAATAAATACATCCTGGGCTAGTTCTTCAGCATCTTCAGTGTTTTTCAAAAACCTGAGAGCCATAGTATAAACCATCCCTTTATACTTATCGACAAGAAAACTGAATGCATTCACATCGCCACCAACAATCCTGTCGATACACTGCTTATCGTCTTTTTCTCTATTCATTTGTTACTATGACGCAATAACTTTATTAGAGGTTACAAAAAAAGTTTAGAGTTTAGAGTTTACATACAATGAATCCTGAATTCAATAATTACGAACTCAATTTACAAAAAAATATCGAGAAATGTAACCTGTTTTTAAAAGGTAGCGTCATAGATTAAAACAATGTTTAACTAAAATAAATACAACTATGGATTTTGATTTTATCGTAGGAATTGCATTTTTCGCAGTAGTATATGGAATTTTCCATTTGTACATACGTAGAAAAGAACGACTTGCACTTATTGAAAAAGGCTTAACTGCTAATATTTTCAATAGCGAAGCAAATGTATCACCAAGTTTAAAATATGGTATATTCTGTATTGGAATTGCTTTGGGATTTTTATTTGGTGATATGTTAGCCAAAAGTACAAACCTTGAAGAAGGTGTAGCTTATGTTTCAATGATTTTCCTTTTTGGTGGTTCGTCATTGGTAATTTATTATTTTATTGCTAAAAAACACGCAAGAAAAGAATAGGTAGAACTTATAATCTGAAAAAGGAATATATACTTTAACAAGTAATTATTCCTTTTTTGTTTTTAATAAATTCAAAACTTATCTATTAAATAATTACAAACTCGCTGGAAACACCAACTATGTTATTATAGAGAAAGGTTGAACCCGCTACGGGGTTCTTGTTTTCATGGTTCTTCTTTACTATTAATATTTTATCCCTACGGGATAGGATACACCTCAATGTGATGTACCTAGGCACATGATAATTTGCCAAACGGCAGTCAGGTTTGTAAAAAATAAAAATACTCCTACCGATGTACCTTTAGGTAAACAATAAAATATTTCAAGACCAGTAGTTGTAAAAAACCTAATTTTATTCAGATTTGAACATTATCATATCCAGAATTGCTTTTGAACATACGGGGCAAAATCCATTGGCCTCGTTGCTTTTCATTCTGCAATCCATCATCGGACTATAAATTCCTTTATCTAAATATCCTCCACCTTCGTAAACACCTAGAATTGAATTAAATTCACTTTTTCTTGGAGTTGGTATTGGTGTATTTTTATCAATCATTGATTTCCATTTCGAATCAAAATTTACCATTGTTGTTAAATTGGGTTGCCAAGGTTCTATAGCAAGATTATAAAAATCGTTGTATGATGTTGATGAATTGTAATATTCGTCGCCCAAACCTGCAAATGAATGTCCAAATTCATGTATAAAAACTTTTTCTGATAGAATATGATCTACAGTAGTAATTGCATAATGATTATACACTCCTCCTCCTCCATATTTATTTGAATTTACAAGGATACAAATCTCATCGTAAGGTACAATACCAGCAATATCGCGAACAGATTTTACATCATTTGTGGTTAAATATCGTTCGCTATCGAATGTATAAAAATTGCTGTTCATTGCTGTATTCATATAAATATTTGCACCAGGAATATCAGTTCCTGAATTTTCAGATGGAGAATTTACTATCCAAACATTAAATTTATTGGAAAACAATTTATATGGTTCCTGACTAAATAAATAGCTTACCATTCGTTGAGCATCAGATTCAAATTTTTCCATTTCATTTATTGTATATCCTTCGGCTAAAAAAACGAGATCCACTTTGTTGGCAGGATCACCATTATCAATAAGTTTTTTATAAGGAATATTTTTTATTTCGGGATTAATAAAATAATTATCAGGCTGAATAGGCATTTCGAATCTGATTTCAAACTCACCATCATATGTTCGGCTATAAACTTTAAGAATTATTTGATTTTTTGGATACGGAAATGTAATTGACTGGTAATAACTTCTGTCAATAGATTGAGCTTCGGTTGTTGTTTGCCACTCTTCAAATAATGTACAAAGTCCTCGCGAAAAAATTACCTGCCCAGATGTTGAATCAATAACTTCAAACTTATACTCACCATAATTAAATGCATCAATACAACTTGTTTTAGATCCACCCCAGAAAGGTTCTTTTTTT
>MENE01000134.1:18208-23043 GCA_001769005.1 Bacteroidetes bacterium GWA2_31_9b
CTCAGGAAAATAAATAATAAAAAGCTTTTCATAAATCTTAGTTTTGGATTATCATTATTTGAATTAATTTTGCCATCTAAATTTACAAATTAACATAAAAAAATATTAATCCTTATGAATTTAAACATTGGTACAAAAATACAAGATTTATTAATCCAATATGGTTTTACGCAAGAATATGCATTTTATACAAAAACCGGAATACTTGTTATACTTATATTTTTGTTATCGTTAGTTGCTTATTTTATTACTAAGAAAGTATTGGTAAACATCATTCATAACTTTGCAAAGAAAAGCAAATCGGAATGGGACGATATTTTGCTTAACCGGCATTTCCTAAACCGACTATCACACTTAGTTCCTGCAGTAATCATTTATGTATTTGCCAGAAATGGTTTGAATGATTTTCCAAACTGGTCGAATCTGGTACTTTCTGCAATTAACATTTATGTGATTTTTATTGGTATGATTATCGTGAATGCTTTTTTAGATTCATTGCACGAGGTTTATTTAACAATGCCCGCATCGAAAGACCGACCAATAAAAGGGTATCTTCAAACAGTCAGTATTTTTGTTTTCTTTATAGGTGGCATTTTCATTATTTCAATCATACTAGGTAAATCGCCCTACAAATTACTTGCAAGCTTAGGTGCAATAGCAGCAATTCTTATTTTAGTTTTTAAAGACAGTATTCTGGGATTGGTTTCTGGCATTCAGTTATCAGCAAATCAAATGGTGAAAATTGGCGACTGGATTACAATGCCAAGCAGAAATGCCGACGGTGATGTTCTCGAAATTACACTAAATACTGTAAAAGTTAAGAATTTCGATAATACAATCGTTACTATTCCTACCTATGCACTTATGTCGGAATCATTCCAGAACTGGAAAGGAATGCAAGATGCAAAAGCCAGACGAATAGCTCGTTCTGTATTTATTGATTTGAAAAGTATAACTTTTTGTTCGAAAGAAATGCTCGAAAAATTTAAACAAATAAAACTCATTAATGATTATATTATTGAAAAACAAGCTGAGATTGATGAGCAAAACAAAACATTAGGAATTAATCAAAACGATCGTTTAAGTGGCAGAAACATTACAAATATTGAAGTTTTCCGTAAATACTGTGAAGCGTATTTAAATAGTCATCCCCAAATATATTCAACAAATTCGCCTTATACTTTACTTGTTCGGCATTTACAACCAATAGAAAAGGGATTACCGGTTCAGATTTATGCATTTTGTAAAGAAACTACATTCGTAAAGTTCGAATTGGTACAGGCCGATATTTTTGATCACATACTTGCAGTAATCCCTGAATTTGAGTTAAGTATTTTTCAGAGTCCTTCGAGCGAAGATCTACGAAATATTAATCTTTCTAATATTCAATAATTATGAAAACACTGATAAGTCTTTTGTTTTTAATTATCCCTTTATTTTCTTATTCTCAAAAAGTTTATTCAGTACAATACGATTATCAGGCTGATATTAAAGTGTTTGTAACACAATACGATTATCAGGCCGATTTGTTAGTTTACAAAGTACAAGATGATTATCAGGTAAAAGATAATAAAGGATTATGGTTTTTTACCGAACAAAGTTATCAGGCGAATAAAAAGGTTTTCTTTACCCAGTATGACTACCAGGCTGATTTAAAGATTTATTTTGTAAATTACGATTATCAGGCAGGATGGAAAAATAATGAAAAAATGCATCTTTTATATTGAGTTTTAAGTATAAGTTAATATTAATTATCTTTTGAGAAAAGTTTAAATCATGTTATCTGAACCCAAAAAAGTAGTTGAAGATTTACCCGGAATCAGTGAGAATGAAGATTCACAAAGAAAAAGTGATGTTCAGGAAAATGATAACAGAATCAAGTCGCCAGCTAATGAGAGTAAACTGGAAGATGACAACATGAATCTGCTTGAAAGAATCTCCGATTTAAAAAATGTTCAGGAAACCATTTCGAAACAATATTCAGATCTTGAAATAAAGAGATTGGAACTTGAAGCACAGCAGAAAAAACTTGAAGAATCGAGTGAAAAATTCAGAGGCAGAACTATAGAGTTATTTGGTAAAATAGTTGACCTGAAACGTGCAAAAAAAATTATCACCCAACAAAACGAACAGCTAGAAATTCAAAAACACGAGATTGAAATTCAACAGTCGCAGCTCGAGAATACAAATCAAAAATTCCGCGACCGAACTATTGAGCTCTTTGGCAAAATGACTGATTTAAAAAAGGCAAAGAAAACAATAAGTTTGCAAAACGAAGAGCTTGAACAACAACGAAAAAAATTACACGAACTAAATGCCAGCAAAGATAAATTCTTTTCAATTATTGCTCATGACTTACGTAATCCTATAGCAGGGTTTTTAAATCTTACCGAAATACTTTCGGAGAATTTTAGTTCATTTTCCGAAAGCGAAAGTCAGGAATTTATAAATATTATGAATCAGGCTTCGAAGCAATTATATAATCTTCTTGAAAACCTGCTTCAGTGGTCGCGTTCGCAAACAGGAAGTGTTCCATTTGAACCAAAATACATTGCATTAAAAAAGATTGTTGATAATACCATCGACTTATTGATGATGAATATCGAGAACAAGAAAATTAAGATTTATATTAAAATTGAAGAACAATGCACTGTTTTTGCCGATGAGAACATGATTTCAACAGTTATTCGAAATCTGGTAAGCAATGCAATAAAATTCTCGAATCCTGAAGGATCGATAACGATAAGAACAGAGACAAAAGAAAAAGAAGTTGAAGTTTCAATTATCGATACAGGTGTTGGAATGAAACAAGAAGATAAAGATAAACTTTTCCGAATTGATTTACATCACACTACACCCGGCACTTCCGACGAAAAAGGTTCGGGTTTAGGATTAATTTTATGTAAAGAGTTTGTAGAAAAAAATGGCGGTACAATTCGGGTTGAAAGCGACCTGAACAAAGGATCGGCTTTTAAATTTACTTTGCCAAAACTTCAGTAAGAAAAATATCCATTTAATCCATTCTCTGTTTAACAGCTTCGTACATCAAAATACCTGATGCCACGGAAACATTCAGCGAATCTATTTCGCCATAAACAGGAATTTTTACCAGCTTATCGCTTATTCTTAAAAACTCAACTTCAATACCTTTATCTTCTGAACCCATTAATATAGCTGTTGGTAACGAAAAATCGACATGGTAATATAAATCGCTTGCTTTTTCGGTTGCAGCAACAATCTGCACACCACTCGATTTAAGAAATTTTATTGTTTGTAATAAATTTTGAACCCTGCAAACAGGTATTTTATGCAATGCTCCTGCCGATGTTTTTACAGCATCGCCCGAAATGCGGGCCGATCCTTTTTCGGGAATAATAATTGCATCAACAGCAGCGCATTCGGCTGTGCGTGTTATAGCACCAAAATTACGCACATCGGTGACTTTATCTAAAATTATAAATAAAGGAGATTTTCCTACTTCAAATAACGACGGAACAATTTGTTCAATATTCTGAAACTCAATAGGTGAAATATATGCAACTACTCCCTGATGATTTTTTTGAGTTATTCGGTTTATTCGTTCGTTTGGAACCAACTGATAAGGTATTTGGAGCTCATTTACCAGTGCTAATAATTCCTGACTTAACTCACCGGTTAATCCTTTGCGAATAACTAGTTTATCAATTAATTTATCTGATTTAATTGCTTCAATTACTGAACGTATTCCAAAAATAAATTCTGTTTCTTTATTCATCCGTTTAAAATTTTTACTTTATTGATTCTTAGTTAATTATCTGCTTGTTTTATCTGTTATTTTATTTTTTCTTGTTACCTGCCTACCGCAGGCAAGCTCGCTCTCACCAATCCATCCCACATTCCGCTCGTGAACTAAGCGAAGCGTTCTCATGAACGCAGTGAATAACCTCCATGCCATACTTCTAACATACTAAAATCGACAAAACATGTTTAATCATCTTTGTTAGGGCAAAACCTTTTGCATGGAGGTTTCATCTTTATTGATTTTGATAATTACTTATTTCTCCGCTGTTCCATAGTTTTACAGCATCATCCCACCCTGTTGATTTTTGTTTATTTCGGTTTAGTACAAAATGATTCGTACTAAATTTATGATCAACTTGTTCAAAAACAAATTCGTTTCCAGGCCAACTATCGGTTGGTTTAAAAATCCATCGCTCATCGCTACCCGATTTAATAATAAAGTCAGGCAATCCACAAACAATATAAATCATCCCTCTATCTGTTTGCCAACCAGACTTATACGATGTAAAATATTTGTTTGCAAATTTTACGCGCGAATAAAAATGTTTTATAAGTTCACGCGAACGTTCAATATCTGATCCCTTTGACAACCAAAACTTATCTAATTCAAGTTTAGCTGTTTTTTCATCAATAGAATCTAAATCTATCGTTTCCGACATTCCTAAATACGATAAAGGCTTTATTAAATCGGTTGGTTTTATATATTCAGGGAAATCTTCGCCAAAATTAAACAAATAAAATCCATTTTCAGCATTTAATAACGTGCTGAAAAAATATACTCCTTCGTTTGAAAAACTTGAATAATCAATCGAATCCGGATAACATACAAAAGCAGTATCTGCAATTGAGAAGTCGTCTTTTGTTGTATCTACAATAAATGGAGCCTGTGGTGTAAAAAAAATATTTTTATAATAAGAAACAAACATCGAATCTATTGGTTGCTTATAATGATTAAATGAAAATTTTCGTTCTTTTCGAATGTAATTATCAGATTGATATTTATTATTTAATGGATTAAAAACCAAAAAATCCTGTGGATTAATTTTTTCTATTCT
>MENE01000134.1:23081-24034 GCA_001769005.1 Bacteroidetes bacterium GWA2_31_9b
ACTATCGATAAATGCTTCCTTGTTTGAAGGATCAAATAAAGTATACGAAACTTGAATTCTCGAAAGCAATTTATGTTCTTCGTTTGCAAGGTTATACAACAACTCGTTCGATTTCAATTTTATTACAACCAGTGAAGTAGAATCGGAATCATTATAAATTTGAATATCGGGAAGTATCGATGAACTATATGGATCGTAAATTTTATCAAGATTTTCATAGCGTAAACCTTGCTTCTGCGATGAGCATGAAAACAAAATAATACCTGATGCAAGAAGAATTATTAAACGCAATTCTTTAATCATTTGAAAAATTCTTTTTACTTATAATACACAATTAAATAGAACACTTTTATTATTATGCAAGCCCTACAGGCTTGTGTTATTACCACATTCCTTTTTTTACAACAACGAAAGCTCTACGAGCTTTTAAAATCTTAAGTTCTTTGTTGTTTAATTTCGTCCAGTTCCTGATGAAAAGTTTCCCAATTGCTCATTTCCTTCTTTAGTTGATGTTCTAACTGTTGAAATTCTTTAAATAGATTTGGATTCTCCGACAATGCTTTAGGATCGGACAATTGCAAACTCATTTTTGCAATATCAGTTTCCAGTTTTTCAATGTGGTCTTCGCAACTTTTTATATTGTTTTCAATCTTTCGGATTTGTTTGTCAATTTCTTTTCTTTCGATGTATGCTAATTTATTATCCGACCCTTTTTTGTCTTTTGAAGCTGATTGAATAATATTTTTACGTTCAAGTTCTTTGAGGTTTTCAAGTTTTCGTTTTTGCAGAAAATCAAAAATACCTCCCAAATGTTCTTTTACTCTCTGATTTCTGAATTCATACACTTTATCGACCAGGCCATCGAGAAATTCCCTGTCGTGTGAAACCAAGATAAGAGTTCCAGTAAAATCTTTCAATGCACCTTTAAGAATATCTTTCGAGCGCATATCAAG
>MENE01000134.1:24161-37961 GCA_001769005.1 Bacteroidetes bacterium GWA2_31_9b
AAAAAAGCTCCTAAAATATCACGAATTTTTGTTCTAATATCACCAACAGCAATATCGTCAATGGTTTGAAAAACGGTTTTCTTTTCGTCCATAATCTCATCCTGATTCTGAGCAAAATACCCCACAGAAACATTATGTCCAATTTTCAAGATACCTCCGTGATCAAGATTATCAACAATAATCTTCGACAGAGTCGTTTTTCCTTCGCCGTTTCTGCCAACAAAAGCAACTCTGTCGCCACGATGTATAGTCATATCAACTTCGCTAAAAACAACTAAATCGCCATAATTTTTTGAAAGATCGCGAACAGTTAGTACAACATCACCAGAACGTGGAGCAGGAGGAAATCGTAAATTCATTGTTGAAAGATCTTCCTCATCAACTTCAATTCTGTCAATTTTATCGAGTTGTTTTATTCGCGACTGAACCTGAACTGCTTTTGTAGCTTTGTATCTGAACCGTTCGATAAAATCTTCGGTATCTTCAATCAGTTTTTGTTGATTACGATATGCAGACATTTGTTGTTCGCGGCGTTCTTTACGTAAAACAACATATTTCGAATATGGAACATTGTAATCGTAAGCTTTGCCTAACAACAGTTCAACAGTTCGTTTTGTAACATTATCGAGAAACATTCTATCGTGAGAAATAAGCACAACAGCTCCCGAATAATCGATTAAAAAATCTTCGAACCATTGTATTGCTTCAATATCGAGGTGATTTGTAGGTTCGTCAAGCAAGAGAACATCGGGTCGTTGTAAAAGGATTTTTGCTAACTCAATACGCATTCTCCATCCACCACTAAATTCGGATGTTTGTCGAGTAAAGTCTTTAGTCTGGAATCCTAAACCTAAAAGTGTTTGTTCAATATTTGCATCAATAGATCCTCCACCTAACATCTGATAGCGTTCTGATGCATCAGTTAAATTATGAATAAGCTTTAAATACTCAGCAGATTCATAATCGGTTCTGTTGCCAAGTTGAATATTTATTTCACGAATTTCCTTATCGAGTTTTAAAACTTCGGAGAATGCTTGCCTGGTTTCGTCAAAAACTGTTTTGCCTTCGTTACAAGCCATATGTTGTGGTAAATATCCAAGGCGAACCCTATCGGGAACAGTAACATTCCCCTTTGTTGGTGATTGCAATCCCATTAAAATTTTAAGTAAGGTTGATTTACCCGAACCATTTTTTCCAACCAACCCAATTCTATCTTTGGGGTTAACCAAAAAAGAAACATCGTTAAAAAGTTGAAACCCTCCAAACTCAACCGTAAGCTGATCAACAGAAATCATAAAAATCTCCTAATTTAATTCGCAAAGATAAGATAATATAATAATATTTGATCCAGATCATAATCATCTTAAAGTCAAATTTTCAATTAGTTTTTTAAAGAAGAATCCAGGATTCAGGTTGAAGATAAAAGATAAAAGTAAAACTGTTAGCAGTAGCAGTAACAAGCGGCAGAAGGCATTGGCAGTTTGTATTTTGTATAAGTTTACAAATTTACTAATAAGCCAAGTAACAATAAATAAGCAACAATCAATCAACCAGCAACTCAAAACGTATAACTCTATATCCCTATACCCTTATACCTTTTCTCTCCCCAAATATTATTATATCTTTGCACAATTAAAATAGTATATCGTGGGAAGAGATCGTAGAAAGTTACCAATTATTGAGAGTGTTGAAATTACCAATATTGCTGCCGAAGGAAAAGCTATAGCCAAAATCGACAACAAAGTAATATTTGTTACACAAGTTATTCCGGGTGATGTGGTTGACATACAAATCACTCGTAAGCGTAAAAGTTACATGGAAGGAATTCCAATTCGATTTGTTAAGTATTCCGAACGACGATTAAAACCTTTTTGTGATCATTTTGAAATTTGCGGAGGCTGTAAATGGCAAAATCTCCCTTACGAAGATCAATTAAAATACAAGCATCAGCAAGTAATTGATAACCTGCAACGAATAGCTAAAGTTGAGTTGCCAGAAATAAATTATATACTTCCATCAGAAAAAACTACTTTTTACCGCAATAAACTTGAGTTTACTTTTTCGAACAATCGTTGGTTAACTAAAGATGAAATTAAAAACGAAGGCGTAATAGAACGAAGCAATGCACTTGGATTTCATGTACCCAAATTATGGGATAAGATTGTAAACATTGATTATTGCTGGCTGCAACCCGAACCTTCAAATGCAATTCGGTCAGAAGTTAAAAAGTATGCCGATGAAAATAAACTTAGCTTTTTCGATTTGCGAAAACAGGAAGGATTATTACGAAATCTTATTATCCGTACATCGTCAATTGGTGAAACAATGGTTGTTGTGGTTTTCTTTTACGAAGATAAAGATGCTCAGGAAAACCTGTTAAACCATATAGCACAAAAGTTTCCTGAAATAACATCGCTCATGTTTATTGTGAATTCGAAGTCGAACGATTCAATTACAGATCAGGATGTTGTTTTATTTAAGGGAAAAGATCACATCTATGAACAAATGGAAGATTTAAAGTTCAAGATTGGCCCAAAATCATTTTATCAAACCAATTCTGATCAGGCATATCAATTGTACAAAATTGCTCGTGATTTTGCAGGATTAACAGGTAATGAAATTGTTTACGATTTATACACAGGAACAGGCACTATTGCCAATTTTGTTGCTCATCAAGCTAAAAAGGTTATTGGCATTGAATATGTTCCAGAAGCTATTGAAGATGCTAAAGTAAACTCATCGATAAATAAATTAGAAAATACATTGTTTTTTGCCGGTGATTTAAAAGATATTCTCAATGCGGATTTTGTAACAGAACATGGCAAACCTGATGTAATAATAACCGATCCACCAAGAGCAGGAATGCATCCAGAAGTTGTTGAAACCATAATAGCATCTGATCCGCAAAGAATTGTTTATGTAAGTTGCAATCCTGCAACACAGGCAAGAGACATACAACTTTTTGATAAACAGTACAAACTAACAAAGGTGCAACCAGTTGATATGTTTCCACATACCTATCATGTTGAAAATATAGTATTGCTTGAAAAGAGATAACATTTCTAAATCTTATCTTCCTGCCATTACCTTTGCTTATTAAATTAATTATGTTAATTTAGCTTAGCTTATACCCACTTTAAAGAAATAACTGGGTAATCAGGTTAAGAAATTAATTTGAATGAATAAAGAAAGTAAAGTAAATACAAGTTATTATCCCCATAGCTTTGTTGATATCCTATTTGGCGGACGAAATGAATTTAGTCTGGAGCATAGGTTTTTTAACTCAATATGTCTCTTTTCAACTTTAGCTGCAAGTTTTGCTACAATTACTAACATTGCTCTAGGGTTAAATTTAACTTTAACTTTTTTTACATTTTTAGGAGCAATAATTTTCATATCATTTTATTACATATCACGTATACGAAAAATTTATAAAGCTTTACTTACTCCATTTATTATTTATTCATTAGTAGGATTGTCATCTGTATGGTTTTTTAATTCGGGTACCGATGGACCTGTAGTTTTTGTTTATTTAATTGCTTTAGTATTTTTTGTAATAATGACCGAAGGGAAAAATCGGGTTTTTGTTATTACAGGGTTTATATTAAATTTAATACTGCTTTTTTGTGTTGAACTGCGTTATCCAAATCTGGTTACACACTATGAAAGTGATGTAGTTAAATTTTATGATGTATCAATAACGTTTTTATTTTCATTCATCATTATTTATTTTGTTGTTGCAGTTCTTGTAAGGAGTTATCGTGACGAAAAAGTAATTTCGAACAATCAACGAGATGAAATAGCTGAACAGAAAAAACAAATAACAGATAGTATTAAATATGCCAGCAGTCTTCAGCAAGCTTTACTCCCACATCAGAACTACATAAAAAAAATCTTACCCGATCATTTTATATTTTTCAAACCTAAAGACATTGTAAGTGGTGATTTTTACTGGATAAAGAACATAAACGATTATATAGTAATTGTAGCTGCAGATTGTACCGGACATGGAGTATCTGGTGCATTAATGAGTGTATTGGGGATTTCTCTAATAAATGAGATTACCACAAAAAAAGAAATCCGAAAAGCAAGTCAAGCACTTGAGGTTTTACGACACGAAATTAAAAATCAGTTAAATCATTCATCATTAGATTACTCGATAAATAGCGGAATGGATATTGCAATTTGTGTTATTGAACCCGATAAAAAAATAATGCAATATGCCGGAGCAAACAATCCTCTTTACATGTTTAGAGATAATAAATTAACCGAATTTAAACCTACAAGAAATCCTATAGGAATTACACCAATTGAAATACCTTTTCAAAATCATGAAATTGAAATTCAGGAAGGAGACACATTTTACCTATTTACTGATGGATTTGTTGATCAATTTGGAGGAGACAACGGGAAAAAATTTCGGTCGCGACGTTTCCGTCACATGTTATTAGGAATAAATAAAAAACCAATGGCCGACCAAAAGAAAATTCTTGAAATAAACCTTAAATATTGGTTAAAGAATACTTATGAGCAAGTAGATGATATGCTTATACTCGGTTTTAGAGTTAAATAAAAAAGGTGTTCACGATTTGAACACCTTTTTAATTTTATACTTTTTCAGGAATCTTGACCTCAGGATGTTCTTTCTTAAAATCAACCCAATATTGCTTAATTGTACTTTTCACTTCGCGACGAAGTAATAATATTCCAATTAAATTAGGAATAGCCATAAATACAACGGTTAACAACGATAAGTTCCATATAATAGTAGTATCTGTAAACGATGCAAAGAAAAATGCAAGTACAAAAAATATTCGATATATAATTACATATTTATTCCCAAAAAGAAATGTTACAGAGCGATCGCCATAATACGACCAGGATATTACTGTCGAAAATGCAAATAACATAATTCCAATAGCCACTATATATTTTCCCCATTTACCAAAAAAGCTTCGTGTAAATGCAATTGTTGTAAGCTGGGCACTATGCACCAACGACTCACCTTCAATTTTTAATGAACCTGGCAGGTTAACAAATTGCCCAGTATTTACTTCTAATTTACCTGAGAAAGGATTGTTTTTTTCAAATATGACTATATTTTCAGCAATTGATCGGGCATGAATAATGGTAACAGGATCAATTACTTTTCCATTTTCAATATTAAGTGTACCATTATAAACTGCAAGTTTTTCGCCTCCATTTAAATGATGACGGATTTTATCAACATCACTAGAAGTAGACGAATTATACGAATTAGCAAGAATTTGTATATCTGTTTGTTGAAATTGATTTTTTACTTTCTCATTCCAAACACCCGACGAAAGCAATACCAATCCGGTTAGCATACAAATAACTATGGTATCAATAAAAGGTTCAAGTATTGAAACCATTCCTTCGGAAACAGGTTCGTGTGCTCTTGCAGCAGAGTGTGCAATAGGTGCAGAACCCTGACCTGCTTCATTAGAAAAAAGCCCACGGTTTACTCCCTGATTAAAAGCAAAAGCAAAACTTGCTCCAATAAAGCCCCCAACAGCAGAAGTGCCAGAAAAAACATCTTTAAATATTGAGAAAAATGAAGGAATAATATTTTGGTAATTATAAAATATTACTCCAAATGCTCCAATAAGATAAATAATTGCCATTGCGGGAACCAGTTTCTCTGTTACATATGCAATTCGCTTTATACCACCAATAATAATAAGAGCAAGTATAACAGAAAGAATTCCTCCGGTGATTATATGTTTAATACCAAAAGTTGCGAACATAGAATCTGAAATACTAACAACCTGAGGCAAACTGCCAGAACCAAAAGAAGAAAGAACAGTTGCAGCAGCAAAAAATATCCCAAGCCATTTACCTGTTTGAATAACTTTATTGTTCTTAAGAGTTATGTTAAGTCTTTTTTTCATGTAGTACATGGGACCTCCAGAAACCTGCCCTTTTTCGTCAAAATCGCGGTATTTATGCGATAACGTAACCTCAACAAACTTTGTACACATTCCTAAAAAAGCTGTAACAAGCATCCAGAATAAAGCCGCAGGACCACCTAAATGGATTGCCAACGCAACACCTGCAATATTACCAGTTCCTACTGTTCCAGATAATGCAGTTGTTAATGCCTGAAAATGTGAAGTATCACCTTTATCACTTTTTTTATCGAACTTACCTTTTACAATTTTAATTGCATGATTAAAATAACGTATCTGAGGAAACCTGAGATAAATTGTAAAGAAAATACCAGTACCAACTAAAAAGTAAACAAACCACTCATGACCACCTAAATAACCATGTAGATTTATAAAAAAATTATTTAATTGTTGCATAAAATTCGATTCATTTTAAGGTTAAAAAGTAATGTTAACAAATGTAATTATTTTTGATAAAGTTCAAAATTATTGATAATCTTCTGCAATATATTATTTTGAAGTTTTAATTAAACAGCAATAAAAAAACCGACTTTTAAATTTTAAGTCGGTCTTTTATTGAATAATTATTTTTATAAATCAAACTATCTTGGATTTTTAACTTCAACAATTTTTTGTTTGATTTTATCTTCAAGAGTAACTCCATTGAGAACCTGAATATTTATACCATCAGAAAGTCCGAGTTGTATATTTCTTTTTTCAAAAATCTGAGGTTCTTTTTCAATTTCAACAAAAGCAGAATCGTTTTTGAATTCAATAAGGCTTTCTTTAATAGCCAACACGCTGTCTAAACGTTCTAGAACAATATCAACTGTTGCACTATATCCTGATCTGATAAAGAAATCTTCTTTTAATTGTACTTTTGCTTTAATTTCGAATTTTATTGCACCATTATCTTCTACACCTTTAGGAGAAATATATTCTAGTTTAGAATCAAATTTTTGTTTATCTATTGCGCCTATTGATAGAGTAAGATTCATTCCTTCATGAATTTTTCCAACTTCAGTTTCATCAACCTTTCCTTCAAAAATCATTTCACCCATATCGGCTATTGTAGCAATAGTAGTACCTGCATTAAATGTATTGCTTTCGATAACTGAATTACCCTCTTTAACCGGAACATCAAGAACCATACCTCCAATTGTTGAACGGATTAGAGTGTTTGTTGTTTGTCCTGATTTTTTTGTAACACCTTCTTTAATAAGTTGTAAATTATCTTCTGCAGCATCTAATTCCTGCTTAGCATTTGAATGGGCCAATTGTATTTTTTGATACTCAGCAACAGATATTAATTTCTCATCAAATAATTTTGATTGACGTTCATATTCTAATAATGAGTTATCGTAACTTATTTTTGCTCTTTGAAGCCTTGATTCTGCATTATTTAAGTTTATCATTTCAGGAATAATCTTAACCTTAGCTAATAAATCACCTTTTTTAACAATATTACCAGCTACAACATATACTTCCTGAACAATACCAGAAATCTGAGATTTTATTTCAATTTCTTTACGTGGAACAATAGAACCTGTAGCAACAGTTTTATTCTCGATGTTTGTGATAAATGGTTTTTCGGTTAGAAAAGTTTCTGTTTTTTTCTTCGATTTAGTGTATAAAAATACTAACGTACCAATAAATATTACTGCTATAAACAGCCAAATAAATATTTTAAAAAATTTCTTCATTATACTATGGTTTTAAATATTAACTATTTTAGATTTATTATTACTCGTCTCTCAATGCATCAATTGGTTTTATACTAATTGCTCTTTTTGCGGGTATAAAACCGGCAAAAGCGCCAAATATAATTAGAATAAGTAAAGACATTAATGCTATACTTAAATTAACTCCAGCATGAGTAAAAAATGGATTATCCGATCCTGTTTTAGCTGCTATCATTTTAATCATTTCAATAACTCCAACCCCCATAACTATTCCAACATAACCAGCACTTGCAGTTAGGAATATTGCTTCAGTCATAATATTATTCATGATTCTAAAAGGTGTTGCTCCCAGCGCACGTTGTATTCCTATTTCTTTGGTTCGTTCTTTAACAACTACTAACATAATATTGCTAATACCAATAACTCCGGCTAATAATGTGGCTGTTCCTACTATCCATATTAAGATTCCAATACTTGTAATCATTCCAAAGAATTTCTTAAATTCTTTAGCAAGATTAAAACCTCCTATTGCCTGTTCATCATCGGGAGCAATAGAATGACGGCTACGTAAAAAGGTATTTACTTTTTGCTGAACCAATGCAATATTTGCATCTTTTACTGCAGTTACGGCACAAAATCCAACCTCATTACCTCTGTTATATACTTTCTGAAAGGTAGTTAATGGAATTATAATTGATCTATCTTTATCGGAACCTAAACTAATATTACTAGCGCCTTTTGACATAACACCAACAACTTGAAAATAGATTCCGTTAATTTTAATATATTGACCTAATGGGTTTTCGTCTTTTTCAAATAATACTTCCTTAACATATTTCCCAATAATTGCTACTTTTTTGAATTCCTGAATATCAATGTCATTAACGAATCTACCACTATTTATTTTTGAGGGATCAATCAGATTATATTCAGGATATGTTCCTTCAACAGAAAATGCACCTGTTTTAGTTCCTCTGGTAGCATTATTTGCTCCTTCTACCCCAAAAGCACTTAACTTGGGAGCTATAAATTCAATTTCCGGAAATTTATCTTTAATTATCTGCACATCTTCATTTGTGAATCTGTAGATTCTATTTCTGGGAAATCCTTTATATGCTTTAGTAGTTTGCTGAGGCCAAATTAATAAGCTATTTGTTGCAAAATCTCCAAATCCTTCCTGAATCATGTTCTTAAACCCCATTCCCAGGCCAAGCATAATAATAAGCATAAAAATTCCCCAAAAAACACCAAACACTGTTAGTGTTGTTCGCATTTTATTGTTTTTTAACGAACTGAAAATTTCCTGCCACTTTTCTTTATCGAACATTGTATAATTTTTTAACTTTATTCATCTCTTAATGCATCTACAGGTTTAATTTTAGCTGCTCTTCGGGCTGGAATATAACCTGCAAAAGTTCCTGAAATAATCAACAATATTGTTGCACTTATAGCAACACTCATATCTACCTCAGGATTCTTAAACATTGTTGAATCGGCAGGTATGTTTCTGGCAATTATTTCCATAAGTGCTACACCTAAAATAAGTCCAATATATCCTGCAAAACTTGTAATTAAAATTGATTCCTGTAAAACAGATCCAATAATAGACCATGGTGTAGCTCCAATTGCTTTTCTGATTCCGATTTCTTTAGTTCTTTCTTTTACAACTATTATCATGATATTACTTACACCAACAATTCCTGCAATAATAGTTCCTATTCCAATTATCCAAATGAATAACCTTATTCCCTGAAAAGCATTCCGGAATTCTTTAATATTCTCTTGATTATTCTGAATAAATAAAGCTCTGTCGTCTTCTTTGTCGAAATTGTGATTTGCAGCAAAAAGTGCTTTAAGACTTTCATCAAATTGTTTGCTTTCTTCAGCTGTCATATCTTTAACTGTAAAGGCTATATTATTAACTCTATTGCTTCCGTTAAAAACCATTTGAGCTGTAGAAATAGGTATGTAAATCCGTCTTCTTTCGCCATCGTTATTTGAATTTTCTGAATAAACACCTACAACTTTAAAAGGAATGCCCTTTATTTTTATGTATTCTCCTATTGGAGATTCTCCTTTTTTGCATAAAGCCTCTTCGACAAGATCGCCAATAACAGCAACTTTTCTGGATTCTTTTATATCAATATTATTTATAAATCTACCTTTTATAGGGAAAGAATTCTCAATAAATTCCATATCGGGATGAACAGTATTGATACCGAAACTCCCATATTCATTTTTATATGAAATTAAGTCAGCACCTCTAATATCAAAACGACTGGAGATACGTTCGATTTTTGAAGTATCAAGTTTCAATCTTTCGTAATCTTCATTCGTAAGTCGTACAAACTTTCCGGGTTGAATTCCTTTATATGGTATGCTTGTTTGACCTGGATATATCCAAACACTATTAGCTGCATCAGAATCAAAGTTTGAGTGTATTCCATTTTCCAAACCTTTTCCTGAACCCAACAAAACGATGAGCATAAAAATACCCCAAGCAACACTGAAGCCTGTAAGAAAAGTCCGTAACTTATTCTTTTTTATGGTTGCAAATATTTCCTGCCAATTATCTATATCAAACATGGATTAATTTTTTGAAATGTATTCAGATTCTGTAATTCTTTTTTTTATGTGTTCAGCTTCTATGGTTCCATCTTTTATATGTATAACCCGATCTGTTCTTTCAGAAATATCCTTTTCGTGAGTAACAATAATTATTGTAATTCCGGATTTATTAATTTCTCTGAATAATTCCATTACTTCTAAAGACGTTTGAGAATCGAGTGCACCCGTTGGTTCATCAGCGAGAATAACTTTAGGTTGACTAATCATTGCTCTGGCAATTGCTATCCTTTGCTTTTGTCCACCAGAGAGTTCGTTTGGCATATGTTCAGCCCAATCTTTTAATCCCATCCGATCAAGGTATTCCATTGCAAGAGTATTTCGCTTCTTACGACTAACTCCTTGGTAATATAATGGAAGTGCAACGTTCTCCATTGCATTTTTAAAAGAAATTAAATTAAACGATTGAAAAACAAATCCAATCATATTGTTTCGATAATATGCTGCTTTCTTTTCTGAAAGATTATTCATTTCAGTTTCGTTAAGCTTATACATTCCAAGGTCGTAAGAATCTAAAATTCCAAGAATATTTAAAAGTGTTGATTTACCTGAACCTGATGATCCCATTATAGAAACAAGCTCACCTTGTTCAATAATTAAATCAATACCTTTTAATACATGCAATTTGTTTGCACCTATTTCATAGGATTTGTGAATATTCGATAAATGAATCATAATAATTTTGAGTATAAGAATTTAAGTTTGACCAAATGTTATGCCACAAAGCATAAGTCATTATAAATATACAACTTATATAAATAATTTGTATTTTCTGCATATATTCCCTTGACCGATATTGAACAAATTTTGTTCGATTTCGAACATTCGATATTTTTTAAAAACATACTGATAAATCAACTATTAAAACTGATTTTTAATATTAATTTTGAATGAATTATTTTTAAAATATGGAATGTATTCAAGAGTTTTATATTCATAATAAAACAATAAAGAAGAGTATTGATTTTGACGAACAGGTATATGTTTCTGGCATTTCTGTTTATGAAATTATCAGAATAGAACAAGCTATTCCATTATTTATCGAAGATCATCTATTGCGTATTTATAATTCTGCAAAATTATCAGGATTAAAAATAATTGAATCAGACAAAGAAATTGAGAATAAAGTTCGGGAGCTAATTCAAATAAATAAAGTTAATACTGGAAAAATAAAGATCCTTATTCATTTTAACTCCGAAAATTCTAATTTAGAGAAAGACCTTCTTATATATTTTACATCTCATTATTTCCCAACTCTAAGTGAATACAGAAATGGTGTACAAACAGGTATTTGCAAAGCAGTAAGAACAAACCCAAATGCAAAGATTCACAATACATTAACCCGTCAAAAAGCAAATCATATTATTGCAGAAAAAAAACTATTTGAGGTAATATTAGTTGATAATGAAGGATATATAACTGAAGGAAGTCGCTCGAATGTTTTTTATATTTTAGGTGAGTCAATAATTACACCTCCCATGAATGATGTATTATCAGGAATTACCCGTAAAAATATTCAACATATTTGTATTCAAAACAAAATACCATTTATTGAAAAGAAGATTCACTTTAACGATGTAACTCAATTCGATGCAATGTTTCTTTCAGGCACATCGTTAAAAGTATTACCTGTTAGGAGTTTTGATGAAATAAAATTCGAAGTAAATAATAATATGCTAATTAGGTTATTAAAGTTTTATAATGAGCATATTAATTCATATATCAAACGTAAAAAAACTAGCCCAGCCAGTTAATCATGTGTTTAGTTTCAATAAATGGATTTACTACACCAAATAAAAAATCATCATCACGGCCATCTTTCTTATAACACATCATTGGGTGCATTGATTCAATTTTATGGTTTATTTCAATACCATTAATAATTGATTTGGCATTATTTCCCCAAATAAACCAGATTATCCCGTTATTCGTTTGTGAAATATAATATAATAATTTCTGAGTAAAAGGCTCCCATAGTTTCTCGTGACTATTCGACTTGCCAATTTCACATGTAAACGAAGTATTTAACAATAGTACACCTTGCTTTTCCCAATCATTAAAAATTCTATCAGGAGTATTTAATAAGAAATCTTTATCAATTCTTTTTTTAATGTCACTAAACTTCAAATATTCGTTCCTGTATGCATAATAAATGGCTCTAACAATATTTTTTAACGATATATTATTAAAGGTTTGATTCCATGATTTTAATGTACCTACTTCGAATGCACGACCCGTTGCTACTCCTTTTTGTGGGTATGGATCTTGTCCCAAAATAATTATTTTAACTTTATTTAGAGGGAGGGTAAAAAAGTTCAAAATCCTTGAAATAGAAGGTGTGAAATTTTGAGGATATATTTGATTTTCAATCGATGTAAGTAATGAAATTACTTCGGGTGATAGAAAAAGATCCCAGCTACTATCAATTTTTCCAAGTGAATCTAAAAACTTAAGGTTATACATAATAAAATTAGTTTACCATGGGCGCTTTAAACATTCGCCACATTCCAATATTTCTTTTTGCATCATAAAACTGTTCATAAAGCTCTTTCATTTTTTTCCCACTCCAATATCCTGTTGCATATTGTTTATGTATCATTTTATTATCCTGAAATATCTCCATAGTTCTGAAACAAACAAACGACTTAACTTTAATATCAAACTCAGAAATATTTCCACTTATTTGACTATTTAGTTTACTTTTCCGAAGTATAGCTATAGAAATATAATCTTCATCTATATTAAATTTAGCCAGATGAAATATTGATAGTTTAAGAACTGCAATATCTCGAACAGATAAAATAATTATTATTGAAACTAGTAATATCGTTTCGAACCGAGTATATGGAGGAATTATAAGAAATAAAAGTGTTATAAAATCTGGAATATATAACCAAAAGTTACGCTTAGCAAAAAGCAAAAATCGTCCAAAATAATCCTGATCTATATCAGAAGAAAAAAAACTGTAATACATATTCAATTTTTGAAAAATAAGCGAAAAATTAGTCTATAATTCTATAAAAATCAAACTTAACAATTTGCATTATTGTCTACAAATTTAATTCTTTAGATAACTTTTGCAATTAATACTATAATTCAAATACAGATATTAAGGTGAATATTTAAAAAGAAAGAAATTATATAAAACACAAGTGACATAGAAACTATTGATTATTCTTCCTGAACAAATTTTTGTTTTTTAGCTATTCGAATTATCTCATCTTCATCACCAGCATTAAGCTTAAGCATGATGTTGGCTATATATGTATCCATAATTGGTTGGTGAACAGACAATAAACTTGCAATATCTTTTCTTTTTATATTATTTGAAAAATATTCTACAATTTGCAATTCTTTTGATGTGAGTGAATCGAGCATAATATTATGATTATCGATTCCATTTGTTCCGTTTAAATCAAGTTTCGATTTAAACTGATGACAATAATAATAGTTTCCTTGAGAAACCTGACGAACAGCTTCAACTAACTCAATAATTCTTGAATTTTTAGAAACAAATCCCCTTGCTCCATTTTTTGTTAATTGTTCAATAAACCAGTTCTCCATATACATGGTAAACACGATTA
>MENE01000134.1:37976-39376 GCA_001769005.1 Bacteroidetes bacterium GWA2_31_9b
ATTCATTTTTAAGTCGATCTGAAAGTTCAATTCCATCCATCCCTGGCATAGAAATATCCGTAATAACAATATCTGCAGTTTTTTCCTCCAAAATTTTTAGAACTTCTAATCCATTCTTCCCTGTACCAACAACTTCGATATCATTTTTAGTTTTAAATAAAGTTATCAAACCAAAAAGAGAAACATCGTGATCTTCAGCAATAATTATTTTAATCTTTTTCTTCCCATTAGCTTCCGGGAGGGTTACATTCAGAGGAATTGTAAAGTTAAGAATAGTACAAATTCCTTGAGCACCATCTATTTCATATTTACCATTTAATAATAATAGCCTAGAATCTATTGCTTTACTTTTTTCACTTTTTTGATTTAATATATCAATAAAAGTACCCTCGATTTCAATAATGCAATTTATGTAATTTATGTGTTGTGTTAATTGAACATTTATTTCTGCATTTCTTATAAAATCGCTAATATGATTTAGGGTATCGTCTATTAATTTATAGAGATGATTTTGAAGGTCAGTATTTATTTCGTACCATTCATCATTGGGATAAAGATTTATTTTTACATTATTTGCTTTTGAACTGTCGGTTAAATTGTTAAAAAAATCATGGATATAAATACCTCTGCTGTTTTCACGATTAATTTTTTCTGAAATAGTTTTTAAATCAATATATGTGTCATTTATCTGATCAATAACTTCATTATATGCATCATCATTCTCAATATTTTTTATTTCAAGTACTTTCTTTTTTAAACCGGAGATTTTATTTTCCATATTTTCTTCCAGTTTATTTACAAAATTCTTGTTATCCTTTTCGTTTTCAATAAATTGAGCGAGTTGTTTCTTTTTACGAATTTTAAATGTGTAAATTGTAAATAAAAATACAATCATGGTAATCAGCAGATATATAACAAGATATACAAAATATCTATTCATATATTCATTATTATTATAAAATTCGATTAAAAAATCTTGTTTATCAATTTTTAGATTTATTTGACTCAATTTTCCTTTACTTTTTTTTAAGCTAAAAACAGGTATTCCATTATTTGGAGCATTAATACGAATAATATGATTCAAATGATCGCTAAATACTGCTATTTCGTTGTTACTTTTAAATAGAAGTTCATAATCATTATTTTCATCTACATCAATATATGCAATAAATGAATAAAACTCTTTACCAATAATCTTTTCTTTTACAATTTCAAAATCATTATTAACGGTTATTACTTTATTTTCTGAAGCAATAAGAATTTGATTTTTTACATCATCAGTATTTATTATAGATAACTTTTCGTTGTATTTTAACGATTTTTCTTTAATTTTTTTTCCATAAAAATCAAATAACATTAACGTATTAAAGGTACTTTCACCTTCTGTTCCCGAATGAAGA
>MENE01000134.1:39406-45282 GCA_001769005.1 Bacteroidetes bacterium GWA2_31_9b
ATTCATATTTGACTTACATGTAACAAAAAACTCAATTTTAGAATCGCCATTGTAATCTTGAAGTAAGACACTAGAAATACTTGCAATATATTTTTTATCAAAAATGAGTTTCCTATTCTGAATATCGTAAGCTACAATCTTACTTGTATAAGGTTGATTATCGGATCTTAAAACAAAAAATAAATCATTAAATCTGTCGTTATTAATATCGGCGAATTCTTCTGAAACAATGGTGAAGTTGGAAAATAATGAAGTTAAATAGTGCCTGTTAATCAAAAACTTGTTTTCGGTATTATATTGGATACCATACAGAAACAATGAATCGTTATTTTTATGGAAAGAAAATATCTCTGTTTTTAAATCGTTATTAAAATCATTAAAAAGAAGTTTTGCATCTCTAACAGGCACATCATTATAAACCCATAATGACATGAATGCATCCTGATTATCATATAAATACAAATTAGCTTGAGAATTATTCTGATACTTAAAATAATTAATCTTTTCACTCTCACCATCGTTATTTAAATCAAAATAATAAACCAAACAATCGGATTCAACATTTGATTTTGAAATAATAATTGCATTATACTTAGGAAGAAACTGCAAAAGGATAAATATCACTAAAGCACTAATAACAAAACCAATAACGAAAGGTTGAAAAAATATACTACTCCACTTCTTTATCACAACTAGCTTATATTATTTATCAATATTTTTCGATTTTTTTTTAAAAGAATTTTAAAATTAATTCTTTTTTCTAATTTACAAACATTATTTGCTATATTTTACGTTAAAATATTCATTTCTATATTTATTATTAATAAACTTTTTAAAGATGATAATTTACAAAAAATCAATTCCATAAGATACTTGAAAGAACTACTGAAATACAGTTTATTTGATTTAATAAAATATTTAGTAAATAGGCTAAAAAGGCAATATCATATTATATAAAAAAAGCAACTAAATATTTAGCTGCTTTTTTAAAAAATTCAAAAAATATTTTATTCAATAATATCAGCACTTATCATTAGTCGAACATTTGGATTATTAGGATCGTTTGTAATTACATTAATTGATTTGCGTTGTACCCCTTTTCTACCTCCGGGCTTAAAAATTGTTTTAAACATGCTGCTCTCACCTGGCTTAAGAGTTGTTTTTTCTGGTTCAACCGTTGTACAACCACAACTTGCCTTAATTTTACGTATAATCAAATCACTTTTACCAACATTTTTAAATTTAAATAAATGCTCAACGTTTTCTGTACCTTTAATTTTACCAAAATCATGATCTGCTTTTTCAAACTGAATAGATGGAGCATTTTTTAGCTGATCAGCAGACAAATTTGAGAAATCTTCCTGAACATTAGCACTTATTGTTAGTGCACCATTATTTACAATTTGACCATTTGTTAAAAGCTTAACCCTATCGGTAACAAAATCCCAGTCGTTAACTTGAGCTCCATTGTATTCACCTATGATATAACCTTTTTCACCTGATTTCAAAACTGTAGGTACAACTTTAAGTTTAAGATATGAAGGCACATCTTCAAAAGTAATTTTCATTTCTGTTTTCGAAGAATTTAAAATCTTTAAGGTATCCTTTTTAATAGCATTGGTATAAACTTGTACAAATGAGAAATGTGTTGTTTCTAAACGTAATTCACCTATAGATTTTGGATAAATATCTTCAACTGTTTTTTCTCTGGCAATAACTTCTCCTAATATTTTCAGAACTATTCTTGAATTTGTAGCATTTGATTCAACTGTAATTGTTTTATTAAAAGCTCCGGGTCTGTTTTTTGGATCGTAAATTGCATTTACAAATCCTTTTTCTCCCGGCATAACAGGTTTTTCAGTCCACGATGGCGATGTACAGCCACATGATGCTTTTACATTGTTAATTACTAATGGACTCTGCCCAGTATTCGTAAAAATAAATTTATGCTCAACTGTACCTTGATCTTCTTTAAATGTACCAAAATTATGCGATTCTTTTTCAAATGAAATTGTAGCAGTTTTTTGTTGTGCATTTAGTATACCCATACTTATAGTAGTTATGAGTAGTATTAAAAAAAATCTTTTCATTGTTATGTATCTTTAATTAAAATAAAATTTGTTTTCAAAACAAATGTAAAAATAATTTTAAAGTATAGTTTATCATTAACAAACTTTAACTTTTTAGTAATTTTGTAATAAATTCATTTTTAAATTTAACTATATTCATTCCTAAAGTATTGAAAAGGCTAGTATTTATATTAACAACTATTTTAAGTCTGATTCTAATTACACAAGAAATACAAGCCCAATTCTATAATGGGCATCAGATGGATTTTGGTAAAAACAGAATACAATACAACGATTTTTATTGGTCGTTTTTTAAATATGAGAATTATGATATTTTTTTTAACGAAGATGGAGAAGAAATAGCCAGATTTACTGGAGAATTTGTTAATAACGAGATTCAGAAACTCGAACAAAGGTTAAATTACAAATTAAAGAAAAAGCTAACATTCATTGTTTACAATAAATTTTCAGATTTCAAACAAAGCAATATTGGTTTAACATCAGGAAATGTAGAAACAAATACAGGTGGAATAACTAAAATAAAAAACAATAAAGTTTGTCTGTATTTTCATGGAAACCATAGCGAATACGAACAACAGGTTCGTGAATCTATAGCTGAAGTTATGGTGTTGGAAATGTTATATGGAACAAAATTTAAGGATAATTATTCAGCATCAAGCATGTTAAATATTCCTGATTGGTTTATAAAAGGATTAAGTTCCTTTTTATCACAAGATTGGAGTATGGACATTGAAAACAGAGTTAAAGATGGGATTTTAAGTAATTCATTTAAGAAACTTAATTTAATATATGGTGATGATGCTATATATTCAGGACATTCATTTTGGAAATACCTGAACGATTATTATGGAAATACTGTAATTACAGATATAATTTATTTAACCCGAATTAATAAAAATGTAAATAAAGCTTTATATCAGGTTTTAGGAATTCATTTTAAAGAAATATCAAAGCAATGGTATTCGTATTATGTAGACTATTTTTCTGACCAACCTTTACAAAAAGAAAGAGGGCAAACTGCAAAATCAATAATTCATAATCCAAAAAAACAAAGTGTTTATTATCAAGCAAAAATAAGCCCTGATGGAAAATACATTGCATATATTTCGAATACACTTGGGAAATATTCTATCTGTTTGTACGACACAGAATCAGAAAAAACAAAACAAATTAAAACAGAAGGTTCTAAGATTAAGCAAATAAACGATTTCACTTATCCTGTAATAAATTGGCATCCATCGGGAAAATATCTTACATTAATTATTGAAAAAGAAGGAGGAATAAAACTCTCCCAATACTCAATTGCTGATGATAAATTTACAGAAAGGAATCTTTTAAATTTCGATAAGATATTAGATTTCAGCTATTCATCCGATGCATCACGAATGGTTTTTTCTGCAGTAAAAAAAGGAAAAACTGATATTTTTGTTTTCGACATTCCTTCTTCTTCAAGCATACAAATCACAAACGATTTCGCCGATGATTTTTCCCCTTCATTTATTCAGAGCGATACCGAAATTCTTTTTTCATCAAACAGATTAAATGATACTTTAAACTCCCAAAATTTACTCAATGCATATTCTAACCATTTCGATCTGTTTATTTATAATTACGAATCCAGAAACCCCGTACTTAAAAATCTAACAAACACATCATATATAAATGAAACCAAAGCAACTGAATTCAAGAATAACCAATTTACATATTTAAATGACAAAAATGGCATAACAAATTTATTCATTGGCGATTACGATAGCTCAATACATTTTATTGATACATCAATCCATTACCAATATTTTTTAAACGAAAAAGCTTTAACCAATAAGCCTAGAAATATACTCGATTATAATATTAACAGGGGGAAAACGAAACAACTGGAGTTGTATTTTGAAAATAAAAAATACAATGTCACTTCAAACGATATGAGTATATTTACTCACAATACAGGACAAAATATTTCACAAACAAGCTTTCGTAAGAAGTTAGATGAACTTTATTTAAACGAAGAAAAACAATCGATAAATAAAATCAGATCACTACATACTGATTCATTATTTATTTTTTCAGATGAAGAAAATTATATAGATATTAATAATTACATTTTTGAAATTGAAAAACCATACTATTCAAATAAGTACCCTGATTTACCAATTGATACAACAAACCTAAACGATTTCATTTCAAAAAAACGAATTTATCAAAAAACATTTTTTGCTGATCATTTTGTTAGTCAGGTCGATTTTAGTTTTTTAAATTCATCATACCAATCATTTACAGGAGGAACAGTTTATTTCAATCCGGGATTAAATGCCTTATTAAAAATTGGAGCATTTGATATTTTAGAAGATTACAAAATAATTGCCGGAGTCCGTTTCTCTTTAGACTTTAAAAGCAACGAATATATGGTTAGTTTTGAAAACCTAAAAAAGAAAATCGATGAGCAGTATATTTTTCATCGCCAAAGTTTTGAGAATTTTCATCCAAAAAGTTTTGATAATCAATTTAGTGCATACAATTCGAAAACACTTACACACAAACTGATGTATATAAGAACGCTTCCGTTTAATCAGGTATCTGGATTAAAAGGATCGTTAACTGCAAGGTACGACAAGCTCACTTATCTTTCAACAGACAGAACCACACTACAAAAACCCGATAATTATAAACTTTGGGTAGGTTTAAAACTAGAATATATTTTTGATAATACAATTAGCACTGGTGTAAATCTATATAATGGAACACGATATAAGATTTTTGCCGAATATTATAATCAAATAAATAAAACAGAAACCGATTTATATATTGTTGGAGC
Source organism: Bacteroidetes bacterium GWA2_31_9b (assembly GCA_001769005.1). Taxonomy (GTDB): domain Bacteria; phylum Bacteroidota; class Bacteroidia; order Bacteroidales; family UBA12077; genus UBA12077. The sequence continues at coordinate 44,309 of MENE01000134.1, forward strand.
AGATTTCAGGCATTATTTAAAAATTCATCGCGACTTAATATTTGCCAGCCGTTTTGCAGCAAGTACATCACTTGGCAGAAACAAACTTGTATATTACTTAGGGGGAGTTGATAACTGGACAAACTTTTCGGCAAATACACCAAGTTTTATTCCTTTAAGCGAGATTCCAATAAATGAAAATGAAACATATGCATTTCAAACTGTAGCTACAAATATGAGAGGTTTTCCACAAAATATTAGAAATGGAAACAGTTTTGCACTTATAAATACAGAATTACGATGGCCATTTGTAAAATACTTCTCGAGTTATCCGATAAACTCATCGTTCTGGTCGAATCTGCAACTTGTTGGTTTTTTTGATGTTGGAACAGCATGGAGTGGATTAACCCCTTATTCCGGGGAAAATGCGTACGATAAAAAACCTATTCAAAACAAACCAATAACTATTACAATTGATACAGAGAAAGAACCTATTGTTGCAGGATATGGACTTGGTGTTCGCGTTATGGTTTTTGGTTACTTTATGCGATTTGATTGGGCCTGGGGAATAGAAAATGCTGAAATTAAACCTCGCATCTTTTATTTTTCGTTAAATTTAGATTTCTAAAAAACATATTTATGAGTATAAACGACATTGTTCTTTTAATAATTATTGGCCTATTTGCTGGCTTTGTTGGTGGAGCTCTAGGATTAGGCGGAGGTATTATTATTGTTCCTGCTCTTGTTTTCATTATGGGTTTTACACAACATCAAGCACAAGGAACCAGTCTGGCAGTTTTGCTTTTACCGGTAGGTATTTTTGCGGTAATTCATTATGCCAAAAATAATTATATCGATTATAAATACGCAGCCATTCTAATTATAGCTTCTGTACTTGGCAGTTATTTGGGTTCAATTGTATCAACCCATATACCTGCAAAAACATTAAAAACAATTTTTGGTGTATTTATGTTACTTGTATCATTAAAAATGAT
>MENE01000134.1:45604-50780 GCA_001769005.1 Bacteroidetes bacterium GWA2_31_9b
TATGCATGCATGTGGACACGATGCTCATTCAGCGTCGTTACTTGGCACATTAATGATTTTAAACGAACTTAAAGATGAGTTTGAAGGAACTGTAAAATTTATTTTTCAACCAGCCGAAGAAAAACTACCCGGTGGAGCAAAAGCAATGATTGAAGAAGGAGTTCTTGAGAATCCTACACCCGATTTAATTATTGCTCAACATGTGTATCCTGAATTAGAATCAGGGAAACTAGGATTTAAAGCAGGGACTTACATGGCTTCAAGTGATGAAATTTATATTACAGTTAAAGGAAAAGGCGGACACGCTGCAATACCTGATAAAATTGATAATACCGTTTTAATTGCTTCGAAATTAATAGTCGAAATGCAACAAATTCCAAAAGTATTGGCTCCTACAAATACTCCTACAGTACTTTCATTTGGAAAATTTATTGCCAATGGTGCAACAAATGTAATTCCCGATGAAGTAAAAATTGAAGGAACCTTTCGAACCATGAATGAAAAATGGAGAAATGAAGCTCATATTAAAATCAAAGAAATAGCCAGTGAAATGGCAAAAAATAATAATATCACCATTGATGTTACTATTTTAAAAGGTTATCCTGTTCTAATAAACCACGAAAGTTCAACTAACAAAGCAATACTTTTTGCAGAAAACTTACTTGGAAACGAAAATGTTATTCGATTGGAATCCAGAATGACATCAGAAGATTTTGCATATTATTCACAGAAAGTACCTTCTGTTTTTTATCGCTTAGGAATAACTGAAAAGGGAGCAAAAACATTTTACCCATTACATTCACCTAATTTTACATTAGTTGATGATTCTCTTAAAACAGGAATATCAACTATGGCATATTTAACTATTGAGTTTTTAGAAAATTAATTTTCAAATTTTCTAAATTATTTCAATAAAAAAATACAAAAAACAATCATCTTATTTGGAATGATTCTAAATTTATGTACATTTATCTTTTAATAGTCATTTTGTTTTTCTATTCGATTTTTGGAAATACTTTTGCATGTAAATAAAACTAATTGTAAACTTAAAATTAATCATTATGGCTTATAAAATAAGTGACGACTGTACAGCTTGTGGTACTTGTATTGACGAATGCCCAGTTGAAGCAATATCTGAAGGTGATATTTATAAAATAGATCCTGATACATGTACTGATTGTGGTGCTTGCGCTGATGTTTGCCCAGTTGAGGCTATTCACCCAGCATAACTAAAAAAACAAACAAAATTAAACCCGCTTCATGCGGGTTTTTTTATGCTTTAAATTTAACTTTAAAAAATTATCAAATAAGTTGTATTTTCGTGCCTTGAAATTATAAATTATAAATTTTAAACAATAAAATATTATGTCATTAGTAGAAGAATTTGACAAAACCGGAAATTGGTTTTTTAAATACCGCAGTTATTTACCAGTAGCATTATTTCCTATAGCTTCACTGGTTATTTATCTTGAATATAAAAAAGATTTTCTTGTTTCTGATATTCGTTGGTCTTTAGTTTGTTTATTAATTTCTCTAATTGGGTTATTAATTCGTGTTTTAGTTATTGGATTTATGCCAAAAGGAACATCGGGAAGAAATACTTCAAAACAAGTAGCTGAAACTCTTAATACAAAAGGAATTTATTCAGTTGTAAGACACCCGTTGTATCTGGGAAATTTCTTAATGTGGCTTGGAATAATTCTTTATGTAAATAATCTTTGGTTTGCTATTGCCGGCATTTTACTTTTCTGGCTTTATTATGAACGAATTATGTTTGCTGAGGAGCAATTTCTTAAAAGAAAATTTGGTGAACAATACCTTGCATGGTCGTTAAAAACACCTGCATTTATACCAAATTTCAAAGGTTGGCAAGATCCTGATTTGGAATTCTCGATTAAAAATGTATTGAAAAGAGAGTACAACGGGTTCTTTGCAATTGGAATTTCGTTTGCTTATCTGAATGTGTTAAAAAATTATGTTGAATTGGATAAATTCGAGATTTCTAAATTATGGCTTTATACAGTAATTTTAACATTTGTAATTTTTATAGTTTTACGTACTTTAAAGAAAACGACTAAAGTACTGAATGTTAAAGGAAGATAATTTAAAGCGCCAAATGGCGCTTTTTTTTACTTTCATTTTATCATAACATTAAAATTAAATCATAAAAAAGATAACTGTATTTTGAATTTTAAGTATACATGTTAAGCTTTACTTAAAAAATAAAATATGCTTCGAAAGTTTAAAATATCCACAAGGTTAGGTTTCTTAATTTCAATGATGATAGTTTTGGTTTTATTTACCATATTAGGTTTTTACTATGGGCTTGGAAAAATTAAAAATTATTATTCAAATCAATTAAAAACAGAGCTACTTACTATTCAAAAAGAAAAAATTAAAGTTGGTACTCATTCTGTAGCTTTAACAATTAGCAATTTGCTCAATGGAATTACAGATGATAGTCTTAAGATTAAACTTATCAGGCAAACCATTGATAATATTCGTTATGAAAAAGATGAATCAGGTTATTATTTTGTTTATGAAGGTACCATAAATATTGCTCACCCCGATCATCAATATTATGGAAAAGATTTATCAGGATTAAGAGATATAAATAACACTTATTTTATACAAGAAGCTTTTAAAAACTCTCAAAACGGCGGAGATTTTAATAATTTAATCTTTTTAAAACCAGGAAAAGGAGATCAACCAAAAATTGTATATTCTGAGGGTATTCCAAATACTAATTATTGGATTGCTACAGGGGTATATTTAGATAATATCCAAGAATCTCAATCAAAAATTGAAGCTGGTATAAACAAAATGACCCAAAATTTAACCCTGAAAATTGTTTGTATGCTCTTTTTGATTTTGGCAATACTTGCATTACCACTTGGGATTTCAATTCGCAGGAGTATTGTTAAGCCATTGAAAAGGGCAATTGATACTATTGATGAACTGGCAAATGGAAACCTTAATGTTGAATTAAATGATAATTATAGCGATGAAATTGGGAAATTGAATGTTTCACTATTAAAAATGATTGTAAAGTTAAAAAGTGTATTAGTTAATGTAAAAATTGCATCTGAAATTGTAACAAATAATAGTATTGAAATGAATAAAACCGTTGAGCAAATGGCCCAGGGTGCTTATCGACAAGCAGCAACCACTCAACAAATTTCAACTACAATGAGCCAAATTAGTGAAAAAGTAAAATCAGCATCAGAAAATGCACATCTTACCAATAGTATATCTACAGAAGCAGCATCAGACACAAGCCAAACAGGTGAGATTATTGGTGAAGTAATTCGGGTAATAGAAGATATAATATTGAAGATTAGGATTGTTGAAGAAATTGCAAGGCAAACAAATTTGTTAGCAATAAATGCAGCTATTGAAGCTGCGAGAGCTGGAAATTTTGGAAAAGGATTTGCTGCAGTTGCAAATGAAGTTAAACGATTAGCAGAAAAAAGCCAGGAAGCATCATCTATAATAAATAAATTATCAGCAGAAAGTTCTCTAATTGCTTCAAATGCAGGAGAAACAATAAACAAATTGGTTCCAAGTATTCAGGAAGTTTCAAGGCTTGTTGATGAAATTTCTATTTCAAGTATTGAAGAAACACAGAGCATTCTTGAAATTACCAAGGCAGTAGTAGAACTTGACAATGTTATTCAACAAAATGCTTCTTCATCTGAAGAGTTAGCTGCAGCTTCTGAACAATTAGCTAGTCAAGCTGAAAATCTTCAAAAATTAATTACGTTTTTTAAATTTTAAAAAACTCAATATTGATAAGATATAAAGTTTTACAAAAAGCTATTTTATATAAAAAAAAGATCCATACTAAAAGTATGGATCTTTTACAACTCATATTATCTCAATACTAAATAATCTGAACTAAATCTAGAATAATCCAACAATATTTCCATGTTCGTCAATGTCGATCTTTTCGGCAGAAGGTATACTAGGTAATCCGGGCATTCGCATTATTGTTCCTGCAATTGGAACAATAAACCCAGCTCCTGATGACAATTCAATTTCACGGATTTTTACTGTAAAGTCGCGTGGACGATTTCTCTTGTACTGATCATCAGACAATGATTTTTGTGTTTTCGCAATACATACTGCAAGGTTTGATAATCCTAACTCGTTAATTTTCTTTAACTGGTTTTTAGCTTCAATTGAATACTCAACATTTTTAGCACCATACATTTTTGTAGCAATAGCTTCAATTTTTTCTTCATAACTCCATTCAGGATAATACAATGGTTTAAAACAAGTAGGACAATCGGAAACCGCTTTAACTACCTTTTCGGCTAAATCAGTTGCTCCTGACCCACCCTTAGCCCATGCATCGTTTAAAGCAACAGTAATTCCTAATGATTCACAATGTTTTTGTGCCAATTCAATTTCTGCTGTAGTATCTGAGTCAAATTTATTAATAGCTACAACAGGTTTGAATCCGTAATAACTCATATTTTCGATATGTTTGTCGAGATTTTCGAATCCTATTTCGAGTGCTTTTAGATTTTCTTTTGCCATTTCAGACATTTTAGCACCGCCATGGTATTTAAGAGCACGAATAGTTGCAACAATTACAACAGCATTAGGCATTAAATCACCACCCTGTGATTTTATATTAAAAAACTTTTCTGCTCCCAATTCGCTGGCAAAACCAGCTTCAGTAACAACATAATCGGTAAGTGATAAACCCATTTTAGTAGCAATAATAGTATTTGTTCCCTGAGCAATATTTGCAAATGGTCCACCATGAATAATTGCAGGATTTCCTTCCAATGTTTGAACCAGATTTGGCTTAATTGCATCTTTTAATAAAACTGTCATTGCACCCTGAGCTTTTAAATCGCGAGCAAAAATTGGTTTATCGTCGTAAGTATATCCAATAAAAATATTACCTAATCTATTTTTTAAATCCTGAAGATTCTGTGAAACACATAATGTTGCCATTACTTCAGATGCTGCAGTAATATTAAATCCTGTTTCACGGGGTACACCTTGCTTAGGACCGCCCAACCCTATTACGATATCGCGCAATGAACGTTCGTTCATGTCCATTACACGTTTCCACTCAACAGTTCTTGGATCTATTCCTAAATTACCTTCTTTTAACTGGATATTGTTATCGATTAATGCAGATAACAAGTTATGAGCTTTT
>MENE01000135.1:0-1983 GCA_001769005.1 Bacteroidetes bacterium GWA2_31_9b
AACTTTCTTCAGTTTGCAAAAAGACCTGCTTCACAATTATTCCTTTTATTACTTGGGGCTTATTTATTATTTCTTGCATTTGGCGTTAGTCCATGGATTAGTACTCTAGGTGCTTTAGCTCTGGCTTTTTCATCGTATAACTTTATTATAATTGCTGCAGGTCATAATTCAAAAGTTTTTGCAATTGCATATATGGCTCCTGTAATTGCTGGAATATATGTTACTTACAAAAAGAAAATTCTTCTGGGAGCAGCAATAACCGGATTATTTCTCACACTTCAACTTCTGGTTAATCACTTACAAATTACCTATTATACTCTAATCATTATACTTATTTTTGGTTTAATCGAGTTAATTTATACCATAAAAGAAAAAACGTATTCCAGATTTTTAAAAGCTACCGGGCTTTTGTTAATTGCTGCATTATTAGCTGTAGGAAGTAATTTTGGTCAGATATGGACTACCTACGAATACGGAAAATACTCCATGAGGGGAAAATCTGAACTTACTTCAGATCAACATAACAAAACAACCGGGCTAGATAAGGATTATGCAACAGGATGGAGTTATGGAATCGACGAAACACTTACGTTATTTATACCCGACTTTAAAGGTGGAGCTACGGGTGGATCTGTTGGTCAAAATTCAGCTACATATGAATTTTTCAAGAACTTACAAGGCGAACAATATGCAAAAAAAGTGATTAAACAATTGCCATTATATTGGGGTGCCCAGCCTTTTACATCTGGCCCTGTATATGTAGGATCAATTATTATTTTCTTATTTGTATTTGGATTTTTTGTTCTCGATCGCAAAACTAAATGGTGGCTTATTTCAGCAACTATTCTTTCAATTGTTTTAGCCTGGGGGCATAATTTCAGTTTAGTTACCAATTTCTTCCTCGATTATGTTCCGGGTTATAATAAATTCAGAACTGTTTCAATGACATTAGTAATCGCTCAAGTTACGATTCCTCTTATGGCAATTCTCGCTCTTAAGAAAATATTCGATGGTTCAATTAACTCTCAGAAATTAAGCAAATCATTATTAAACTCACTTTATATTGTTGGTGGAATTGCATTATTTTTTGCATTACTACCCGGACTATTTTTCGATTTCTCTGCAGTATCTGATCAAAACTACATAGCACAAGGAGCTCAAGCTTTTATTGATGCTTTAAGAGATGATCGTAAAATGCTGCTTCGTATGGATGCCTTCCGATCACTTGTATTTGTTATATTATCTGCAGGTGTATTGTTTGCATTTTTGAAAAACAAAATAAAACAAAATATTGCAATTGGAATTTTAGCTCTTTTAGTTCTTGTTGATTTGTGGGCTGTTGATAAACGATACATGAATAACGACAATTTTGTAAGTAAAAAAGAAGCTCGTGAACCTTTTCATATGACTCCTGCCAACAAACTTATACTGCAAGACAACGATCCAAATTTCAGAGTAATAAATCTAACTGTAAATACGTTTAATGATGCCAGTACATCGTATTTTCATAAATCTATTGGTGGATATCATGGTGCTAAAATGAAACGCTATCAGGAGTTAATTGAAAATCAGATTCAGAAAAACAATATGGATGTATTAAATATGCTTAATACAAAATATTTTATTATTCCTGATAATAACAGACAACCTATAGCACAAGTTAATCACGATGCTTTAGGAAATGCATGGTTTGTTAAAGATTATCGTATTGTTCCAAATGCGGATGCCGAACTGGATGCTCTTTCTGATTTTAATCCTGCTAATGAAGCAATTATTGATCAACGATACGGGGATTTTGTTCAAGGTAAAAATTTTAGCCCTGACTCATTATCAAAAATAGATCTTACAAGATATAAACCAAACCAACTTATTTATAAATCAAACTGTACAAATGAACAGCTTGCTGTTTTTTCTGAGATTTATTATCCTAAAGGATGGAATGCATATATCGATGGAGTTGCTACTCCTCATTTCAGTGTTAAT
>MENE01000135.1:2114-2256 GCA_001769005.1 Bacteroidetes bacterium GWA2_31_9b
CATTTTTGGGAATGAGGTTTATATTTATTATAAAAAAAATTACTAGTAAATAGCAAACTAAACAGTAATTGAATATTTGTATCTTTGCACAATTATTTTCATTTCAGAATGGCTAAAAAAGAAAATACATTATCGAAAAGAC
>MENE01000135.1:2345-21133 GCA_001769005.1 Bacteroidetes bacterium GWA2_31_9b
TAGATGTTCGTCAGCTTCAAAAAAATCTGGATGCTTCAGTTTTTGTAAAATCAACCAAATATATAACAAGAGAAGAGGCAGCCAACGAGTTAAAAGATGAACTAGGCGAGGATTTTATTGAATTTCTTGGATATAATCCACTCCTTGCATCTATTGAAGTTCACTTATATGCCGATTATGCAAACTCCGACAGCATTCTTGTAATTGAAAATCATTTTAAACAATTCGAACAGATTAAAGAAGTTTTTTATCAAAAATCACTTGTAAATCTTGTAAACGAGAATGTTAAAAAAATTAGTCTTATCATATTAACATTTAGTGGATTGTTATTTTTAATTGCAATTGCACTAATAAATAATACCATTCGATTGTCTGTTTATTCAAAGCGATTTATTATCAATACCATGCAATTGGTTGGTGCAACCAGAGGATTTATTCGACGACCATTTTTATACCGAAGTGCTTTGCATGGAATTATTGCAGCTATTTTTGCTATAGGTTTACTTGTTGGTGTAATGTATTTTGCCCAAAAGGAATTTAATGAAATTATCAGTTTTCAGGATATTGAGATTGTTGGGTTTTTGTTTTTCTGTGTCTTGATAATAGGTATTGTTATAAACTGGATTTCAACTTTCTTTGCTGTATCAAAATTTTTACGAATGAATGTGGATAAACTTTATTACTAATCAAAAATAAAATTACGATGTCAAAAAAAATTACCACTGAAGAAAAAAAACTTGACTTTGCTCTTGGAAAAGAAAACTATATCTTATTAGCTATTGGTTTTGCAATTATTATTTTTGGTTTTTTGCTCATGATCGGAGGTAAAGCCGAAAACCCAAATGAGTTTAATAAAGATATTTTTAGCTTTAGACGAATAACTCTTGCCCCTATTATTATATTGTTTGGCTTCGTTTTCGAGATTTATGCCATTATGAAAAAACCTAAAGATTCAAAAGAAGAATAATCCTTAAAAAATTAAATTATGAATTGGTTAGAAGCACTAATCCTTGGAATAATTCAAGGATTAACCGAGTTTTTACCTGTTAGTAGTAGCGGGCATTTAGAGTTAGGAAAACATATTCTGGGTGTTGAGTTTTCTGAAAATCTAACATTTACTATTGTTGTACATGGAGCAACTGTATTAAGTACAATTATCGTTTTTTGGAAAACAATTATTGAACTATTTCATGATTTTTTTCAATTCAAATGGAATGATTCAACAAAATATGTAGTTAAAATATTTATCTCGATGATTCCGGTCTTAATTATTGGTTTACTCTTCGAAGAACAAATTGAAAGCATGTTTACAGGGAATATTTTATTTGTTGGAATCATGTTATTAGTTACAGCTCTTTTGCTTGCATTTACATATTATGCAAAAGATAAACAAAAAGATATTTCGTATAAAGATTCCCTAATTATTGGTATTGCACAGGCTATTGCTGTTATTCCAGGCATTTCGCGCTCAGGTGCAACAATTGCAACAGGTTTGTATTTAGGGAATAAAAAAGAACATATTGCCAAGTTTTCATTCCTCATGGTATTGATACCAATTATTGGAGCGAATTTAAAAAGCTTAATGGATGCTGATTTTTCTCAGTCATCAACAATTTCTGTTACTCCATTAATCATTGGCTTTATCGCTGCTTTTGTTACCGGGTTATTGGCTTGCCGTTGGATGATAAATATCGTTAAACGAGGAAAACTAATTTATTTTGCAATCTATTGTTTTATTATTGGATCGATTGCTATTATTTTTTCATTTTAATTTATCCGAGAAAATATGAATTTTGTGATAGGTAGTGCTGAAGAATTTAAAACGGGAACGATTATTCCTATCTATAAACCCTACGATTGGACTTCATTTGACGTAGTTCGAAAAGTAAAAAATCTAATTATAAAAAAATTAAGAGAAAAATCAGACGAAAAAATAAAACTAAAAGTTGGTCATGCCGGTACGCTCGATCCTCTGGCTGAAGGATTGGTTTTGGTTTGTACCGGAAAGGCCACAAAAAAAATTCAGGAATTACAAGATGCTCCAAAAGAATATATTACAACTATAGTACTTGGAAAAACAACCCCTTCATTTGATCTTGAAACTCAATACGATCAGGAATTTCCTATTAGCCATATCACCGAAAAATTTGTTCAGGATTCTCTAATCCATTTTTTAGGCGAGCAGGAACAAATGCCTCCTGTATATTCTGCAAAAAACATAAATGGAAAAAGAGCATACAGTTTTGCACATAAAGGTGAAGATGTTGAAATGAGACCACATAATATTACAATTTTCGAAATAGAGCTTTTACGTTTTACTCTACCAGAAATTGAAATTAGAATTGTTTGCAGTAAAGGAACTTACATTCGTTCACTGGCTCATGATATTGGCAAATCATTAAATAGTGGAGGACATCTTGTAAAACTCATAAGAACCCGTATTGGTAACTATAATACAGATTTTTCGGTTACTTTGAATGATTTTGAAAAAATTTTATCAACTTTGTAACCTATTGAATATTGCTGCGTATAAGCAGGTCATCGACATATAAACTATAAAACCTTTTGAATCAATGAAATTATCTCAATTTAAGTTTAATTTACCAAAAGAACTTATTGCAAAATATCCTTCTGAAAACCGAGATGAATCCAGATTATTAGTAGTACATAAAAGTACTGGTGAAATAGAGCATAAAATCTTTAAAGATATTGCTGACTATTTTAACGATCAGGATGTTATGGTTTTTAATAACACAAAAGTTTTTCCTGCACGTTTGTATGGAAACAAAGAAAAAACAGGAGCTAAAATAGAAGTATTCCTATTACGTGAGTTAAACCGTGATCAACGATTATGGGATGTTTTAGTTGACCCTGCTCGTAAAATTCGTATTGGAAATAAATTATATTTTGGCGAAGATGATAGTCTTGTTGCCGAAGTAATTGATAATACAACATCGCGCGGAAGAACATTACGTTTTCTTTTTGATGGTACATACGAAGAGTTTAAAAAAACTTTGTATGATTTAGGAGAAACACCTTTACCTCGTTTTATTAATCGTGATGTAACTCCAGAAGATAAAGACCGATACCAAACAATTTATGCAAAACATGAAGGTGCTGTTGCAGCCCCAACTGCCGGTCTTCATTTTAGCCGTGAGTTACTTAAGCGGTTGGAAATTAAAGGCTTGAGTTTTGCAGAAATTACATTGCATGTTGGCTTAGGTAATTTCAGAACTGTTGATGTTGAAGATCTTACCAAACATAAAATGGATTCAGAAAAGATTTATATTTCTGAAGAAGCTGTTAAAAAGGTTAATGATGCTAAAGATAAAAAGAAAAATGTTATTGCTGTTGGAACAACAGTTTTAAGAACATTAGAATCATCGGTTTCAACCACCGGCCTTCTGAAACCATATGACGGATGGACAAATAAATTTATTTTCCCTCCTTACGAAGTTCAGGTTCCAAATATGATGATTTCAAACTTTCATTTACCATTATCAACTTTATTAATGATGGTTTGTGCTTTTGGTGGATTTGACCCAATTATGAATGCGTACAAAATTGCAATTAAAGAAAAATATAATTTTGGTACTTATGGCGATGCCATGTTAATACTGTAATAAAATATTTGAATAAATAAAAGGGTTAACTTTTCAGGTTAGCCCTTTTTTAGCAATATGCCGAAGGATGATCAGGGTTTACCAACTCACGATATTTAGCAACTACTTTCTTAAAATCTTCCCAAACAGGTCTTTTTAATTGCTCATTTCGTAATAATGCCGAAGGGTGAAACGTTGGCATAACAAGGCGGTTATTCCAATCTAACCATTCACCTCTTAGCTTAGTTATTTTTGCTTCAGGGTCGATTAACCCTTTAAGAGCTGTTGCTCCAAGTAATACTATTATTTTTGGATCGATTATTTCAATTTGTTTGTAAAGATAAGGAATACACAATGTCCGTTCTTCGGGCAATGGATCTCTGTTTTCAGGAGGCCTGCATTTAACAATGTTTGCTATAAAAACATGCTCTAAACGATTAAAACCGCAAACACCAAGAATTTTATCGAGTAGCTCGCCCGATTTTCCTACAAATGGTCGACCCAATTGATCTTCATAATAGCCAGGACCTTCGCCAATACACATGATCTTTGCATTTCTGTTGCCTTCGCCAAAAACTACATGTGTTCTTGTCTTACTAAGATTACATAACATGCAAGATTCTGTTTCACATTTCAGTTGCTCAAATAAGTCCATTGAAAAAAAAATTAATTCATTACATTTTGAGGATTTTCATCCATCCATTTTTTAATATTTTCGATTACAATTCTACCTCTTAACTCTATTGCCTCTTGAGTAGCATAACCAATATGGGGCAATAGTATAACATTGGGCAAATCAAATAACAAATAATTTTTATCGAGTGGAGGTTCTTTTTCATAAACATCAAGTGCTGCGCCAGCAATTTTCTTATTCATTAATGCTTCATACAGATCATTGTAATTAACAATTTGTCCTCGGGCTGTATTTATTAATATTGCAGAAGGCTTTAAAAGATCTAGCTCCTTTTTACCAATACGGTTTTTTGTTTCGTTCGTTAAAGGAACATGAACAGAAATAATATCGCTTCTACGAAGCAACTCATCAAGCTCAACAAATTCAACATCTTTGTTGATTTTTTTTGTTCGGTTATAAACAAGTACTTTGCATCCGAAAGCATTCGTCAGTTTTGCAACCTCAGCACCTATTTGACCAAAGCCAATAATGCCAAACGTTTTTCCATACAATTCTGCTCCAAGAAAACCTTCTCTGGTTTTTCCTGAACGAGTTTGATTATCGGCCCATATAATTTTTCGTAATAAGCTTATTGCCATTCCAATCGTCAATTCGGCAACTGCATGAGTGGAATAACCTGCTGCATTTGAAACAACAATATTTTTCCTTTTACAGCTTTCCATTGAAATATGATCAACTCCTGCGAAAGCAACAGAAATCATTTTAAGATTTGGGCATTGATCGATTACTTGTGCTGATAAAGGGAGATTACTTAGAATTAAAATATCTGCATCATGAGTTTTTTGAATAATCTCGGTTTCACTTTCGGGGAGATTGTTGTAAACTATTAACTCGTGATTACTATTCTTGAAATATTTAATCAGAGATTCGAGTTCTTTTGATTGAATTCCTATAGGTTCAAGTAAAACTATTTTCATCTCGGAGGTGTAATTAATGTGAGAATAAAAATAGATAAAATATGTTTCAAGAAAATGGATTGAGGCAAAAAAAAGACCGGGAAAATTCCGGTCTTTCAAATATTCTAGTATCTGTAATGATCTGCTTTGTATGGCCCTTCAATTGGAACACTAATATACTCAGCTTGTTCTTTAGTAAGTTTAGTTAGTTTAACTCCAATTTGTTCAAGATGTAATCGTGCAACCTCTTCATCTAAATGTTTTGGTAAACGATACACATCAATTTCATAATTGTTTTTCCAAAGCTCCAACTGAGCAAGAGTTTGGTTTGTAAATGAGTTACTCATAACAAATGATGGATGTCCGGTTGCACAACCTAAATTTACTAAACGGCCTTCGGCCAATAAGAAAATTGCATGTCCATCGGGGAAAATATATTTATCAACCTGAGGTTTGATAGTTACTTTTTCAATACCGGTTATTTTTTCAAGTTTATCAACCTGAATTTCATTATCGAAATGGCCAATGTTGCAAACGATAGACTGATCTTTCATTTTTAACATGTGTTCAACAGTTACCACATCTTTATTTCCGGTAGTTGTAACATATATATTTCCTTCGTAAAGGGCATCTTCAATAGGTTTTACTTCGAAACCTTCCATTGCAGCTTGTAATGCACAAATTGGGTCGATTTCAGTAACAATAACTCGAGCTCCATATGAACGCATAGATTTTGCTGAACCTTTACCAACATCACCGTAACCACAAATAACAACTACTTTCCCTGCAAGCATAACATCAGTTGCACGTTTAATACCATCGGCAAGAGATTCGCGACAACCATATAAATTATCGAATTTTGATTTAGTAACAGAATCGTTCACATTAATAGCAGGAAAAAGAAGCTCTTTATGTTCCATCATTTGATACAAACGATGAACTCCTGTAGTTGTTTCTTCAGAAACACCTTTAATTTCTTTAACCATTCGAGTCCATTTTGTAGGATCTGATTCTAGAGCTTGTATTAAACTTTTGTATAATTCTTGTTCATCGACAGCTGAAGGAGTGATTTTAAGAAAAGAAGAATCTTTCTCAGCTTTTACTCCCAAATGAACCATCATAGTAGCATCGCCACCATCATCAACAATTAAGTTTGGACCCATTCCACCTGGGAAAGTCAAAGCCTGGTATGTACACCACCAATATTCTTCGAGAGTTTCACCTTTCCAAGCAAAAACAGGAATTCCTGCTTCAGCAATAGCTGCAGCTGCATGATCCTGAGTAGAAAAGATATTGCAACTTGCCCAACGAACATCGGCTCCAAGTTCAACAAGAGTTTCAATTAAAACAGCTGTTTGAATGGTCATGTGTAACGAACCTGTTATACGAGAACCTTTTAATGGTTTAGCATTACCGAATTTTTGGCGTAACGACATCAATCCCGGCATTTCTTTCTCAGCAATTTCAATTTCTTTTCGACCCCACTCAGCTAAAGTCATATCTTTAACTTTGTATGGTAAACTTTCGATCATTGTTCCTTCTAACTTCATGATAATATATTTATTAATAATTTTTTTACATAAACGGATTGCAAAAATAGTTTAAAATTTTGGATATCAAATAAAAAACTAAACGGATTCTGTTCTGTTTTGTTCACTTTTTTAGAGGCCAAATAGCTTACTAATCTGTATTTTGTCCTTTTCTAAATGTTGCTTTAGTTCGTCGATACTTGCAAACTTTTTTTCGTCGCGGATTCGTTGAACAAATGAAACAGTAATGGATTGGTTATAAATTTTTTTATCAAAATTGAAAATATGAACCTCCATATTTTTTGTTTTAACTGATGATTCAATTGTTGGCCTTGTACCTATGTTTAGCATTCCAAAATACGATTCTTCATTAATCTTAACCTTAACTGCATAAACCCCATCGTATGGAATTTGTTTATAGGGCTCAGGAATCTGAATATTTGCAGTTGGGAAACCTATTGTTCGTCCAATTTTATTTCCATCGATAATATTTCCACTAATAAAATATTCATAACCCAAATATTTGTTAGCAATTTCGATTTTCCCTACGATTAAAAATTCTCTGATTTTTGTTGAACTAATAGTATCATTCTCAACCAATTTTGCATCAAGTCGTTCAATATCAAATCCATATTTATTTGAGCATTCCATTAAAAAGTCGTACCCGGCTTTACGATCTTTCCCAAACTGATGGTTGTATCCAATAATCAGATGTTTTACATGAATCTTATTTACAAGATATTCTTCAATGAATTCGCATGCAGTTAGTTGTGAAAATTCATAAGTAAATGGTAAAATAATCAAATGGTCAATCCCGGTTTTTGATAGAAGATTTTTTTTCTCTTCAATATTATTAAGCAACCTGAGCGATTCAATATCTTTATTTAACACAATTCTTGGGTGTGGCCATAAGGTTAAAACAACCGATTCCCCATTTTTTTCTTTAGCAAGAGAAATGAGCCTGTCCAATATACTTAGGTGCCCCAGATGTACTCCATCAAATACTCCGATAGTTAATACCGGGGTTTTAATATTCAAGTTGTTTAAATCGTTATGAATTATCACATTTTTAATTTTAATGCACACAAAAATATAAAAAATAAAACATATCTAAATATTCAGTTGAAACAGTAAAAATTTAGTAAAATTGTAGTCGAAAATTTAAATTTCTTAAGCAAATGAAAAAGTTAATTATCGTTTTAATAATCGGACTCATAATTTCCTCATGCAAATCGCAACCCGATTTTTTCACATTATCGGGAGAATTCGCAAATGGAGATGGAGAAAAACTATACTTTATCGAATTGCAAACATCAAATTTAAAGATTTTAGATTCATTATTATTAACACCTGAAGGTACTTTTAGTTTTAAAGGGAAATCTGATATTCCAAAATATTATTTGTTAAGAACAACTGCAAATAATTACATTACTTTAATAATAAATCCTGTTGATCGAATTGTAATAACGGGTGACGCCAGAAACTTTGGGACCAATTACACTATTGAAGGTTCAGATGAATCGGTGAAAATTCGAGATCTTCGGGAAAAGCTTGAACAAAATGTTTCTCGTCTCGATGAAATCGGAGAAGAATTTAAGATGCATATAGGAACTCCTGAGTTTGTTCTGTTTAAAGATTCTCTTTCAAACTTATCAAAAGAAACATTTACAAATCATAAGGAATATACAAAACAATTTATAAAGGAAAATGTAAATTCATTATCAAGTCTTATGGCTTTGTATCAACAAATTGGACCACGACAATATGTTTTAGATCCCAAACAAGATTTTGGATATTTCGAAATGGTTGATTCTGCATTGAATAGTAAAATCCCAACATCTGAAGCTGTAAAAGCATTGCATGCTCAAATAAACGAAATTAAACGTCAGTTAAAGTCAGAAACAGAAATCAACAGCAGGTTTGCAATTGGAGCGCCAGCTCTTGAGATTGCATTACCAAATCCATTGGGTGATACGATTTTATTGTCATCGTTAAAAGGGAAATATGTTTTACTTGATTTCTGGGCTTCGTGGTGCCGCCCTTGCAGAATTGAAAATCCAACGCTGGTTAGAAATTATAAAAAATACAAAGATAAAGGATTTGAAATTTATCAGGTTTCACTCGACAAAACAAGATCGGCTTGGGAAAGTACAATACTTAAAGATAGTTTAAACTGGATTCATGTAAGTGACTTAAAATACTGGGATTCCAAACCAGCAAGATTATATAATATTCAATCAATTCCTGCCAATTTCTTGCTCGATAAAAATGGGTTGATTATAGCTAAAAATTTGAGAGGCGATGCTTTGGAAGCAAAACTTTCTGAATTATTTGATTAACTTAGTTCCCTTAAGTTTACCATATTATGGATATTCTATTACTTTTGGTATAAATTTTAACTAATTATAAATGAGACAAATTTTAAAATTACTGATAATTGCTTTAGTGGTTTTGTATTCGTGTAATTTTTCCGATAGAATTGTAATTGAAGGAACAATTACCGATGGAGCCGAAAAAGAACTTTTTTTTAAAGAACTTCTTGTAGATGGAGTTCAGGATATAGAAAATATTAAACTTGATAAAAAAGGAAATTTCCATTTTTCTACAAAAACACAAATCCCTCGGTTTTATTATCTTTCATTGTCAAAAGATAATTTTATAACTCTTTTAATCAATCCGGGAGAAAAAGTAAAAATCAGCGCCAACGCCTCCGACTTAAAAAAGGCAACAGTTAAAGGCTCTCCAGAAACACTTAAAATTCAATTGCTTAATAATCGATTAGAGAAAACAAAATCTACTCTTGATTCATTATCAAACTTATATAAATCGATAGATCAAACAAGTACAAACGATTTACAATCTGCTGTAATTAATCAACAATATATAAATGTTATTAATCGTCAACGGGATTCGTCCATTGCATTTATTCTTAGAAACATGGGAAGTATGACTTCCATAATGGCATTGTATCAAAAAATTGATGATGAAAATTATGTACTTTATAAAAACAGAGATTTGCAATTTATTAAGCTTGTATCCGATTCATTAAGTAGAAAATATCCTGATTCACCACATGTAAAATCATTATTGTCCGACAAAGAGAATTTGTTAAATCGTTACAATCAAATAGTATCACAAAGAAAGATTGAAGAATTAGCAAAAACCAAAGA
The DNA here is from genome assembly GCA_001769005.1 of Bacteroidetes bacterium GWA2_31_9b. Lineage (GTDB taxonomy): Bacteria > Bacteroidota > Bacteroidia > Bacteroidales > UBA12077 > UBA12077. The sequence goes on from MENE01000135.1 coordinate 12,237, forward strand.
GATATCAGGTATTCCAGATATTGCACTACCAAATAAAAATGGAGATACCATTTCATTAAATTCAATTCATTCAAAATACAAACTACTTTGTTTTTGGGCATCGTGGAGCAAGGAAAGCATTCAGCGAAACCTTGAATTAATTAATTTATACGAAAAATATCATAAAAAAGGATTTGAGATTTATATGGTTTCGTTAGATACAAAGGAAGATGCCTGGAAGAATGCGGTTTCATTTGATCAGTTACCTTGGATTAATGTAATTGATTTAAATGGAAGAACATCGTATGTTGCAAAAATCTATAATGTACGTGTTTTACCTGCTAGTTATCTAATAAATAGTGCCGACGATATCGTTTCTGTTAATCCAACAAAACGAGTTATTGAAAGTACACTTGGGGATGCCTTAAAATAAAAATATTCGTGAATCAGACAAAGAAAATATATTTTGCATCTGATATTCATTTGGGGCTTCCTTCATACGAAAAAAGCCTCGAACGGGAAAAGTTATTTGTTCAGTGGCTCGATATCGTAAAAACTGATGCTCAGGAAATTATTTTATTGGGTGATATTTTTGATTTTTGGTTTGAATATAAACGAGCTATACCAAAAGGATTTACACGTTTTTTAGGAAAAATTTGTGAAATTACTGATTCGGGTATCCCTGTACATTTCTTTATTGGGAATCACGATATGTGGATTTTTGATTATCTACCAAAAGAAACTGGCATCATTTTGCACAAACAACCAATTATTAAAGAATACTCGGGAAAAAAGTTTTATTTAGCACACGGCGATGGTTTAGGCCCTGGTGACTATGCATATAAAATATTAAAACGAATATTTGCAAGTAAGTTTTTACAATGGCTTTTTTCACGCTTTCATCCTAATTTTGGTTTATTTATTGCAAACTCATGGTCGAAGCACAATAGATATTCAAGAGAAACTAGGGAATTTGAAGGTGAAAATAAAGAATGGCTAATTATATATTCTAAAAAACTATTAGAAACTAACAATTTTGATTTTTTGGTTTATGGCCATCGACATTTACCAAACGATATAAAACTAAATGAAAAAAGCCGTTACATTAATTTAGGCGATTGGCTTAGCCATTTTACTTATGCCGTTTTCGATGGAACAACAATGGAATTAAAATCTTTTAAAAAAGAAAACTAGCTCAATAATGAATAAAAATCTTCTAAAAATATTTTTTCTGTTGTTTTCGTTATTTTTAATGATAAACTGCAGCGATGATCAATGCAATCAAACAACAGAAAGTATATTAAAAACAAGAATGTTTGTATCAGATCCCAGCTTGATTTCAGGTAAATTTCTTGATAGTATGTCGGTTTATGCTCCTGAATGGACTGATAGTATTCATCATGTAGGAACCAGTTCAACGGATTCAACAGACTTCAGCCTTTATCTTTCTCCATATTCCGATACTACAACTTTTATTTTAGCTAGTAAATCAATGCTTGATACAGTTCATCTGTTTTATACACGTAAATTGATTTTACTTTCGCAAGAATGTGGTTTTGTAACTCATTTTAACATTAAAAGTTTTAATTATACAACAAACAATATTGATTCTGTTTTCTTAATCGAAAATGAAATAACAACTGATAATGATGGTTATTTACAAATATATTTTTAGTTTTCTTTTTTGCATACTCCTTGGATTTCCTCTTTATTCTCAAGATATTGAATTGGAAAAAGATCCCTGGAAAATTACCGGTGTAAAAATAGGAATGGATGTAGGAAGATTCTCAAGCTACATATTAAAACCTGAAAAAACATCGTATGCTGGTTCTTTGGATATTGGTTTCAATAACAAATATTTTGCTGTATTTGAATACGGGTATTCAGAAATTCATCTGGAGAAAACTTTGTATGATTATTTTTCCGATGGAACCTTCTGGAAAGTTGGATTTGATTATAACATGTTAAAAAAATATCCAACAGATTATTTAGGAATAGGTTTTCGGTTTGGTCAGGCAAGCTTTGATCATTTTGCTGAAAATATCTCAAAAGATTATTCCCATTGGGGCAGTAATATAACATCAACACCGTTAATAAAACATAGTGCTTCATGGGTCGAAGTTACTATTGGAGTAAAAGCAGAATTAATAAAAAACGTGTATTTTGGATGGTCTGCTTTAATAAAAGTACATGTTACAGGTGGTACCGACAATTCTTTCCAACCTTATGATATTCCAGGGTTTGGAAATCCTTCAAATGCAATTAATCTGGGAGCTAATTATTTTATTTATTACCAGATTCCTTTCAACAGAAAATAAGTAGTTATGGACTTTATAATTACTTCTAAATTGTTAAATCGTAAAATAGATTTATATGACATTCAATATTAAATGGGATAAAAAAGTTGTACATGTTAAATTCCGTGGCATAGTTACAGCACAGGATTTAATTGATGCTAATAACTATTTAATTAGCAATGCAGAATTCGAAAATATTCACAATCAGGTTTTTGATTTTATTGATATTACTGATTTTTTAATAACAAAGGAAGATATTGAGATTATTGCAACAATGGACAAAGCTCAGGCAGAATGGAATAAAACAATGAAAGTTGCAATTGTTACAAATGATGAACTGGTAAAAAGTATTACATCAGAGTACGAAAAACATTTAAAAGAAACGGGTTGGATAACCCGAATCTTTAAAGATTCAAAAAGTGCAAATGCATGGATAAAATCAGAGTAAAACAGTTTATAAACATAAACGATAAATCCCTATGTTATACTGATTGTGGTAAAGGCAAAGTCATTGTTTTATTGCATGGATATCTTGAATCTCTAGAAGTATGGGATGATTTTTCAAAAAAACTAAGTCAGAACTACAGAGTTATTTGTTTTGATATTCCCGGACATGGGCAAAGCGATTTTCTGAGCGAAAAGCAAAGCATGGATCAACTTGCAACAAACATTCACAAGGCTTTACATATACTGAATGTTGAGAAAAGCTTTCTTATTGGTCATTCCATGGGAGGTTACTTAACTCTTATGCTTCACAATTTATTTCCAGAAATTCTTGCCGGATTTTGCCTATTTCATTCACATCCTTTTGCCGATTCTAAAGAGAAACAAAATAACCGTTTACGAGAAATGGATTTGATTCATGATGGGAAAAAAGTTCTTTTAGCTTCTGTAAATATTCCAAATACTTATGCAACCGATAATGTGAATAGATTTAAAGCTGAAATAGAAAATGCTAAACGTATTGTTGAGCAAACTCCAGAAAAAGGTATCATTGCTAACTTACATGCCATGATGACTAGGCCAGACCTATCTAATTCATTAAAAAAAACAGATGTCCCTTTTTTATATATTGTTGGTAAAAAAGATAATCTGATCGATTTTGAAAAAACAGTGCCTACAATTAAACTCCCCAGAAATTCTAAATTAATCGTTCTCGAAGATTCGGGCCACATGGGATTTATTGAAGAAAAAGAAAAATCATTAACCATTATACAAAACTTTATAGAGTCAAAAATTAACTAATATGAAACTCCCATTATTTGGCAAACACAAAAAGGTATATGGTATAAAGGTATAAGGATATATAGGATTTACCTACATCCCCTATACCCTTATAACTTATGCCCAATACTCAATATTATTGTTTAACTTATAAAATTATTTACTGATGAAGAAACTATTTTTTATTACCCTTATCTGTTTTCTATTATCCTGTAAAAAAGAAATTCAAAAACCTGAAATAAATGTTATTCCTCAACCCTTGAAAATTGAATATACCCAATCTGAATTTAAAATAAATAAGAAAACAACCATACTTTATGATCAGAGCGATAAAGAATTTGAAAAAGTAGCCAGTTATTTGCATAATGAACTATTACGCACTCTTAATCTTGACTTAAGAAAAAGTGATATAAAAAATCACTCTAAAAGAAATTCTATACTCCTTGTAAAAAAGAATTCGAATAAATTAGGATCTGAAGGATATGAATTGCATGTTATTAAAAAAAATATTACCATTTCGTCGAATGAAGCAAATGGATCGTTCTATGGTGTTCAAACTCTTTTACAGTTAATAAGTAATGATACATTAAACGAAAACATAGTTTACAATACGATTGTTCAGGGGGTAAAAATTTACGATATACCCAGATTTCAATGGAGAGGAATGCATCTGGATGTTTGCAGACATTTTTTCGATATAGATTTTGTTAAAAAATACATCGATGTTTTGGCTATGCATAAAATGAATACTTTTCACTGGCATTTAACCGATGATCAGGGTTGGAGAATTGAAATAAAAAAATATCCAAAGTTACCAGAAAAAGGAGCATTCAGACCTCAAACTATGGTTGGTAAAAACTGGGAAGAATTTGATAATACTCCACATTTTGGATTTTATACTCAGGAAGAAATTAAAGAAATTGTTCAATATGCAGCCGATCGATTTATAACAATTGTACCAGAAATTGAAATGCCGGGTCATTCGTTAGCAGCATTGGCCGCATATCCTGAATATGGTTGCACCGGAGGACCATACGAGGTAGCAAAAACATGGGGTGTATTCGACGATGTATTATGTGCAGGGAATGATAAAACATATGAATTTATACAAGATATTTTAACAGAGGTTATTCAACTATTCCCCGGAAAGTATATTCATATTGGTGGTGATGAATGTCCAAAAGCTGCATGGGAAAAATGTTCAAAATGTCAAAAGAGAATGAAAGTAGAATATTTAAAAAATGAATTCGAACTTCAATCCTATTTTATTCGACGAATTGAAAAATTTCTTATTGCTAATAATAAAAAACTAATTGGCTGGGACGAAATTCTTGAAGGAGGCTTAGCTCCTGAAGCCACTGTAATGTCGTGGCGTGGAACTGAAGGAGGTATTCATTCTGCAAAAATGGGACACGACGTAGTTATGTCGCCTAATTCGCAATGCTATTTCGATCATTATCAAGCCGAACCATTAAATGAGCCATTAGCAATTGGCGGATTTACTGACCTTGCCGAAGTTTATGGTTATGAACCAGTTCCTCATGAACTGAACGAGCAAGAATCAAAACACATATTGGGTGCTCAAGCAAATGTATGGACTGAGTATATATCCAAAACAGAGCATTTAGAATATATGGTCTTACCTCGATTATGTGCATTATCTGAGGTGGTTTGGAGTGCCAAAGAATATAAAAATTTTGATGATTTTAAAATTAGATTAAAAACTCATATTTTAAGATTAAAAGAAAAAGAATACAACTATAGAAAATTGGATTTTTAATATAAATCAAATATTTTCTCTTGCCTCTTTTAATTATTTGTTAGTTATTGCAATTAAAAGAATCTTTTTTTAGTATTTTTAAAATCTATATTTTCAAAAAAATGACTCTGTATAAAAATCAGAATCGTTATTTCGCTTCAAATAACTTTTATTATGATAAAATTAAAGATTAGACACAAAATTCAGATTTATATCCTATTAACAACAATAGTTATTTATGCTGGAGCATTAGGTTATATAAGCATTAATAGTAAACGAATGGCTTTTAATGATGCCAAGAAAATATCAGACAATTATGCAAATGGCGCAGCCAAGCAAGTCCAAATCTACCTTGAAAGCTACTTAACAACCGTAAAGGATTTAAGCAATACATTTAAAGCATATAAAGATATTGACGAAAAAAACAGAAGGCAAGTAATTAGTCAGGTTATGATCAAAACTTTAGAATCTAATAAAGATTTTTTAGCAATCTGGAGTACCTGGGAACCTAACTCAATTGACAATCTAGATTATTTATATATAAATAAGCCTGGAAGTACTGTTATTGGTAATTTTGGTCATATGTATTATAAATTAAATAATAAAATTACTTTAGATGAATCTATAGTAACAAATGTAAATAATATTTATTCCGGAGATTATTATCAAATCCCAAAAAAACAAAAAAAAGAAGTTGTTCTTGATCCTTATTTTTATTCATATTCAAAAAACAAAAACGAAGAAGTACTTGAAACAACTATAGCTGTTCCTATAATAGTTGATAATAAATTTATGGGTGTTGTAGGTGCAGATATTCAACTGAGCCAGTTTCAGGAAATTATTAACAAAGTAAAACCATTTGAAAATAGTATTGCTTTTTTAATGTCGAACAATGGAACCTATGTGGCTAATCCTGATAAGAAATTTACAGGTAAAAAAGCTATTGATGTTTTTCCTGAAGAAATTAAGGCATTTAAGGTAATGGAACATGTTTCAAAAGGAGATTTTCTTTCATATGAGGTTGTAGGATTAGATGGTTCAACATATTATGATGTTTACTCTCCTATTCATATTGGTAATTCAGAAAGCCCCTGGTCAATTGGAATAGCAGTACCTATGGATCAGGTTATGAGTAAAGCCAACAGAAGTTTTAATATTTCTATTTTAGTTGGTATACTTGGCCTACTCATTTTAAGTATTGTAATTTATATTATCTCAAAAAAAATTACCAGTCCAATTGTAGAGATTACCAAATTTTTAAACCTTCTTTCCAAAGGCCAAATTGATGAGAAAATGAATATAAAAATTCAAAGTGGCGATGAGATTGAAGAAATGGGTTTAGCACTAAATAAATCAATTATCGGGTTACTTGAAAAAACTGAATTTGCCCGAAACATTGGAAGTGGGAATCTGGAGTCAAATATTCATTTATTAAGTGATGACGATATTCTTGGAAAATCGTTAATCGAAATGCGTAATAATTTGAAACGTGCTCTTGAAGAGGAAGTAATTCGTAAAGAAGAAGATGATAAACGAAAATGGACAAATGAGGGTCTTGCATTGTTTAGTGATGTTTTAAGAAAAAATCACGAAAATATTATATCATTAGCATATGGAATAATTCAAAATCTTATTAATTACCTAAATGCAAATCAGGGAGGTATTTTCATAATTAATAATGAGCAAAAAGATGAAATATTTTTTGAATTAATAGCTTCGTATGCATTCAACAGAAAAAAATATCTGCAAAAAAGAATTTATTTAGGCGAAGGGCTTACCGGAACTTGTGCACTTGAGAAAAAGACTATTTTCTTAACTGAAATACCCGAGGAGTATATTCAAATAACATCGGGGCTCGGTCGTGCAAACCCTAGAAATTTATTAATTGTTCCTTTAAAAATTGAAGAAAATGTTCTTGGAATTATTGAGATTGCATCATTTAATGTAATTCAACCTCACGAAATTGAGTTTGTTGAGAAAATCGGGCAAAACATTGCATCAACGCTGATGTCGGTAAAAATAAGTGAGCAAACAACAAAGTTACTTAACCAATCAACACAACAATCGGAAGAACTTGCAGCACAAGAAGAAGAAATGAGACAAAACATGGAAGAATTGCAAGCTACCCAAGAAGAAGGTTCTCGAAAAACGCTTGAAATGCAAGGACTTTTAAATGCACTAAATTTGACCAGTTATGTTATTGAATATGACTTAGATGGAACAATAATTTCTATTAATGATTCCTATTTAACTCTACTTGGCATTTCACGTGAAAATGCTATAGGAAAACATCATTCTGACAATGTAAAATTCACCGATGAACAGAAGAAAAACTATGATGAGTTTTGGAGAGATTTGCGTGGAGGAAAAGTAAGAAAAGAGAAAACACAGGTAGTTTTTGGTGATAAAAAATACTTATTTATGGAGTCGTACACTCCTATATATGATGAAAATGGAACGATTTACAAAATTTTAAAAATTGCCAATGATATTTCTGAATATATGTAGAAAAAAGGAGAGCTAAATGCTCTCCTTTTTATTGAATAACTAACATAAATCAATTATTGATTATCGGGCTTATTTTGTGGACAATTTGGGCCAGTACCATCGCCTCTTTGCTCACCCATTCCACGACCATGTCTATGACCATCGCCTTTCATAGGTTTACTATCAAAATAAACTTTTTGAGTATCAGTTAAAAGTGCCCTTACATCTTGATGATGCTTTGCTCCTTCTTTCATCATCTTATTTTGTAATCCTGTCATCTGGTCAATAACAGTATTTATTGCATTCATATCCGTTTTGTCTGATGACATTAGGGTTTGCTTCTTAGCTCTAAGTTCGTTTTTTTGATTTCTGAAATCGTTCATCAATTTTAAATGAGCTACTTGTAGAGTTTCAATTTTTTGTTTTTGTTCATCGGTTAAATCAGGAATATTCATGCACGAATTATGGTTCCCCATACCTTGTCCATGTTCTTGGTTTTTACCCATTCCTTTTTGAGCAAAAAGGTTTGATCCAATAAACATTAGCATAGCCACTGCTAAAACTGTAATTTTAATTTTCCTTGTTTTCATTGTTTTAAATTTATGTTTAACAATTTACTTTCTGAACATATGACACAGCTATTTTAAATTTATTACAGGCGAATAGAAAATTTGGTGATAGATGCAATGTTATTGGGAAATATAAATGAAGAAAAATTATGATTTATTGATTTTTGAAAATCAAATTTGTAGTAAAAAAGTAAGGCACTCTCCCCAGAGTGCCTTAAACTAACCTAAAAACCCAAAAATTATGAATTAAATAATTTCATTTAATCCAAATTTTATTTTGTAAAGATATAAAAAAGTTAACTAGGTTTAATCCTTACTTAAAAATTCCAGTGCTTTATTAAACGTATAATCTGCTTCCATAATTATTGGATAAAAGCCATCATTATCAATAATATTCCTGGCAATGTATGCTTTAATTTGTGTATTAATAATTTTCTTTGAATTATTTATTCCTCCTGTATTACTTGGAACACCTTTTAATTCGGCATATTTAACAAACTGGTTAAAAATATTTTGTGATTCAAGGTAATCATTCATTTCTTGGGCTGTTTTATACTTGCTCAGTTTATCTCGGTATTTATC
>MENE01000135.1:21164-23564 GCA_001769005.1 Bacteroidetes bacterium GWA2_31_9b
CTTTTATTAACAACCATAGCAAAGTATTTTGAAAATCCAGAAGTATCGAATGGTACAAAAATATCGGGCATAATACCTCCTCCACCATAAACTATGTTTCCTCCGGGAGTTTTAAATTTTAACGAATCGGAAAAATGAATGCTGTCTGCCTGCTCAAATTCTCCATGTTCGTAACGTTCATTTAAATCATTAAAATATTCTTTGTGGTTTTCGTTATATGGTTTTTGAATACTTCGTCCTGTTGGTGTGTAATAACGTGCAATAGTAAGGCGAATAACTGCTCCATCGGTAAGGGGATATTCTTCCTGAACAAGTCCTTTGCCAAAAGACCGGCGTCCAATAATTTTCCCTCTATCGTTATCCTGAATAGCACCTGCGAGGATCTCACTAGCCGATGCAGACCATTCGTCCTGCAAAATAACTACTTCAATATTTTCACAAATACCTTGTTCGCTCGAATAAATTTCACTTCGTGGACTAGACTTTCCTTGAGTATAAACTATGAGTTTCCCGTCGGGAAGAAATTGATCGGCAATATTTGCTGCTACAGTTATGTAACCACCAGTATTTCCTCTTAAATCAATAATTAACTTTTTTAAGTTTTGTTTTTTAAGTTTTTCAACTCCATCAATAAATTCATCAACGGTATTCTGAGCAAAACGATTAACCTTGATATATCCTACTTCGTTATTAACCATAAAAGATACATCTACACTATATAATGGTATTTTATCGCGGATAATATCAAAATCAATTAACCCATTAATATTTTTTCTTTGTACTGAAACTTTCACTTTTGTTCCACGCATCCCTTTAAGCATACCAACAACCTGATCGCTTTCGAGTTTCTGTCCTGCAATTAGTGAATCGTTTACTTTAATAATTCGATCGCCTGCTAAAATTCCAACTTTATCTGATGGTCCACCGGAAATTACACTTATAATTATTGCTGTATCGGTAAGATGATTAAAAACAACTCCAATGCCTTCAAAATTACCTTGCATATCTTCGTTTATTCCTTTCATTTCACTAGCAGGAATATATACTGAATGAGGATCAAGCTTTTCGAGTAATGCAGGTATTGCAGATTCTTCGAGTTCTTTTCTGTTTATTGAATCAACATATCTTGTTTCAATATAATCGATTACACTCGAGAGATTATCGTTTTGATTGTATAAAAAAGAATAATTCTGACGAGGATTTTTGTTTAATTTACTTCCTAAAAATACTCCTGCTGCAAGTATCAATGCAAAAATTATTGGAAGATATATTTTATTTAATTTGCCTGTGCTCATAAGATAAAAATATTAGATAGTAATGTGAACAAGTTCAATTTTTGCTCTTTCGAGTAAACGTAATCCTTCCTCGTTATGGTATTTGTCGCAAAAAACAACACGTTTTATTCCTGACTGAATAATTAATTTTGAACATTCCATACATGGAGAGGTTGTAACATATAAGGTAGCATCATCGGAACTGTTGTTTGATTTAGCTACTTTGGTAATTGCATTTGCTTCGGCATGTAAAACGTAAGGTTTTGTTTTATCATTTTCATCTTCGCAAACATTTTCGAAGCCTGAGGGAGTTCCATTATAACCATCGGAGATAATCATTTTATCTTTTACAATAAGAGCTCCAACCTGACGGCGAATACAATACGAATTTTTGGCCCATATTTTAGCCATTTCCAGATATCGTTTGTCGTACTCTTCTTGTTTTTCTTTATAGGGATGGAGATTTTTGGAGTCGGACATAATTGCAATTTTTAGGATGTATAAAAAAACCCTCGAATGGAGGGTTCTGTTTATAAAAAAGTACCTGGAGTCGGGATCGAACCGACACGAACTTGCGTTCACTGGTGTTTGAGACCAGCGCGTCTACCAATTCCGCCATCCAGGCATAATAAACAATGAACCATTGCGGTGCAAAAATAGATAATGTTTTTATATGGACAAAATTTATTTGCGCCGGAATACAAATATTTATTTCTGATTATCCGGTATGTGATAAAATATTGGGCTGAATTAACCTTTTTACTGTTTCAGCAATTGATTCAGCATCTAATCCACATTCTTTATACAACTCTTGAGGAGAACCATGATCAATAAACTTATCGGGAATACCTAGTCGTTTAACTATTAGATTATAACCATTATCGTTTATAAATTCGGTTACTGCACTTCCGAAACCTCCAATTGTTGATGCATCTTCAATAGTTAAAATTATTTTAAACTTTTTAGCTACTTCGTGTAAGATTTCTTCATCAATTGGTTTCACAAAACGCATATCATAATGAGCAATATCGATATGTTGTTTATCAAGTATTTTTGCAGCTTCAGTAACTATATTACCAATATGCCCTATTGTAAGAATTGCAATATCAGAACCTTTGCGAATAAT
>MENE01000135.1:23644-29716 GCA_001769005.1 Bacteroidetes bacterium GWA2_31_9b
AAAAAGGTCCTTTATTCTCGAGTTGAGCAGTAAACATCAGATTACGCAATTCTATTTCGTCCATTGGAGCCGAAATAATAAGATTAGGGATGCAACGCATATAAGCCAAATCATAAACACCATGATGAGTTGCGCCATCTTCGCCTACTAATCCTCCACGATCGAGACAAAAAACAACATTCAGATTCTGCAACGCTACATCGTGAATAAGCTGATCGTAAGAACGTTGCATAAACGATGAATAAATATTACAAAATGGAATCATTCCTTCTATTGCAAGTCCGGCAGAGAATGTAACTGCATGTTGCTCAGCAATTCCAACATCGAAAGTACGCTCGGGCATTTCTTTCATCATTATATTTAATGATGATCCCGTAGGCATTGCAGGTGTTATACCTACTATTTTATCGTTTAACCGGGCAAGTTCTAATATTGTTTCGCCAAAAACATCCTGATAACGCGGAGGTTGTGGTTTGTCTGACTTTATTGTAAGAATTTCTCCGGTTTTTTTATCGAAAATACCGGGAGCATGCCAAATGGTTTGATCAATTTCTGCTTGCTTAAATCCTTTTCCTTTTTGAGTGATAACATGCAACAATTTAGGTCCTGGAATATCTTTTAAATCACTTAATATTTTTGTTAAATAAACAACGTCATGCCCATCAACCGGGCCAAAGTATCTGAAGTTTAATGATTCAAATAAATTGCTCTGATGAAGTAAAAATGATTTTATCGAATTTTCGATTTGTTGACCCAGCTTTTGGTAATTTTGACCAAGTTTATTTAAATGGCCGAGTACATGCCAAACATCGTTTTTTAGTTTATTGTATGTTTTTGAAGTTGTTATATCGAGAAGATATTCTTTTAAAGCACCCACATTAGGGTCAATAGCCATATTGTTATCGTTAAGAATAACCAGGATATTTGTTTTTTCGATGCCTGCATTATTTAATCCTTCGAAAGCAAGTCCGGCAGTCATAGATCCATCACCAATAACAGCAACTATTTTACGATCAGGTTCATTTTTAAATTGCGATGCTTTAGCCATTCCAAGGGCTGCAGAAATTGATGTAGACGAATGTCCAACACCAAAAGCATCGTATTCGCTTTCAGAAACTTTCGGGAAACCACTGATTCCTTTATATTTTCTGTTTGTATAAAAAACATCTCTACGTCCGGTAAGTATTTTATGTCCATAAGCCTGATGACCCACATCCCAGATTATTCTATCGTAGGGAGTATTAAAAACATAATGCAGAGCAACTGTAAGTTCTACAACACCTAAACTAGCACCAAAATGTCCCGGATTCGATGATACAATGTCGATAATAAACTGGCGTAACTCGTTACTAAGCTGCGGAAGTTGTTCTATATCCAATTTTTTAAGATCAGAAGGAAACAATATATTTTTTAAAATTTCGCCAGGCATAATCTGTTTTTTACTTATGCAAAGATATTAATATTTTTTACAAGGAATTATGGTTTATTTCCAGTAAGTAATTTTATATATTTGCTTTAATGTTTTTAACAATTTTAATTAAAATTAGTTGATATGCGATTAAAAATCAAATCTTTTATATGGGTTTTATTCTTATCCCAAATAATATTAAGCTGTGTCCCGGCAAAGCAATTCGAAGCTTTACAGGATAAAAGCGATAAATGTGATCAGGAAAGTGAAATACTAAAAGAAGAAAACAGAACTTATTCTGTAGAAAACACAGAGTTAAAGTCGAAAATAGATGTGTATAAAACCCAGCTAACTGATTTGCAAAAAGACAGTATCGACAGAGAATTAAAACTTCGTACGTTTGAAATGAAATATGATAAGCTAAATCGTTCATACACCGATTTACAGCAAACACAGGATAATCTGTTACAAGGAAATGTGGAAGAAACAAGACGATTATTAAAAGAATTACAAACTACACAATCAGGATTACAAACAAAAGAAGACAAACTTCGAATACTTGAAGATAATTTACGCCTTGAAAGAAACAATCTTGATAAACTGAAAAAAGAAATTGAAAGTCAAAATGCTCGATTAATTGAGCTTGAATCGATATTAAACCGTAAAGATTCTGTTGTAACAGCATTAAAAGATAAAATATCGAAAGCCTTGCTCGGATTTTCGGATAAAGGAATTGCTGTAGAAATGAAAAATGGAAAAGTTTATGTTTCACTTGATGAACAACTTTTATTCAAATCGGGAAGCACTGTTGTTGATCCTAAAGGAATAGTTGCTTTGAAAAAGCTTGCAGAAGTATTGGAAAAAAACAAAGATATCAATATAATGGTAGAAGGGCATACCGACGATGTTCCATACATATCGAGCGAATCGATTAAAGATAATTGGGATTTAAGTGTAAAAAGAGCTACATCAATTGTTCGTATTTTAATGGAAAATTCAGGGATTGAAGGTAGCAGAATTATTGCTTCAGGACGAAGCAAATATGTACCAATTGATGCATCAATTGCTCCTGACGCCCGAAGAAAAAACCGAAGAACAGAAATAATTCTTTCTCCGAAACTGGATGAGTTATTTCAGATTCTTGAATCGAACTAAAAAAAAGTGCTTTTTTAAACGAAAGATACAAGGGCTAAAGTCCTTTTAAGGAACTTATTATTACCCCGACCTAAAGGTCGGGGCTATTTTTAAATTTAATTTATAGGGCTTTAGCCCATTTTTGCATTTATATCCATACTATATTAAATGTTTAATACGAAATACTTATTGTATATCAATTTTACAAAAACAATAAATGCTATTCGACTAATAGCTGGTTATTGGGTATCTATTCTTTTTAAAAAAGTATTTGTTTGGGGATCCCCCTATTCTGTATCTATTGAACCTTCGAGTATTTGCAATCTAAGCTGCTCTGAATGCCCGGCTGGAAACAAATCACTAAGCAGAAAATCAGGATTGCTCGATTATGAGTTATTTGAAAAAATTATTGATCAAACAAAGAAATATGCTATTTACCTGAATTTATATCTTCAGGGAGAACCATTTTTGAATCCATCCATTTTTAAGATGATTCGATATGCAAACGAAAATAATATATACACCTGTACATCAACAAACGGGCATTTTATTGATAAGGAATCAGCAAGAAATATTATTGAATCCGGATTACAAAAACTGATTGTTTCGGTTGATGGAACATCACAGGATATTTATGAAAAATACAGACAAGGAGGAAGTCTGGAGAAGGTGTTGTCAGGAATACGGATTTTAGCAGAATTAAAAAAAGAATTGAAAAGCCAAAGTCCGGAAATCGAAATTCAGTTTATTGTTTTTAAACACAATCAACATCAAATAAAAGAGATTCAGCATATTGGAAAAGAAACCGGAGCTAACAGAATTGCACTAAAATCGGCTCAAATAATTAATCCTACTACTGATTTTGAATTAATCCCTTCAGAACAAAAATTTGCCCGTTACAAGAAACAAAATAATGAATATATCTTAAAGAGTAAATTTCATAATCGATGTTTCAGATTATGGCAAACAATTGTTTTTACAAACAAGGGGGAAGTTATTCCCTGTTGCTTCGATAAGAATGCCGAATTTATTGTAGGAAATATAAAAACCTCACCATTTCTAGCCATCTGGAAATCAGTCCATTTCAATCATTTTAGAAAAAAAATTCTTGCTTCAAGAAAAAAAGTGCCTATTTGTTGTAACTGTACAAGCGGATTACGTATAAAGTATTAATGTACTAATTTGGTTTGAACACTCGTATGTTTATAAGAATCCTAATTATCAATTGAATGAAAAAATCTTTACTACAAATAATTTTTGTATTTAGTTTTTTATTCTGCTATTTCACAGGAGTTCATGAATTAAAATCTCAGGAAATAGATACATCTGAAACCCAAAAGCTGTTTGATTTATCACTTGATGATTTAATGAATATTGAGATTGTTTCAGCTGTTGGTCAGACACAAAACATAACCGATGCTCCTTCAATTGTAACCGTTATAACTTCGAAACAAATTAAAGAACGAGGTTACATGAGTGTTGCTGAAGCATTAAATAGTACTGCAGGAATTGACATTATCACCGATTATTTTCAACCGAACATGGGAATCAGAGGAGTAAACGGAGGTATTCGTAGCTGGTCGCGATTGGTAAAAGTAATGATAGACGGACATAGCATATCACTAAGATCGACATCTGATAATTTTTTAGATCCTTCGCTCATACCAATGGAAGTTATTGATAAAATTGAAATTATTCGAGGGCCTAACTCTGCTATATATGGAAAAAATGCATTTTTGGGAGTCATAAACATCATAACAAAAAGTGGCGAGTCTCTGAATACAAGTTCAATTTCGCATTTTGTTGGTTCCGTTAATGGAAATGCAGCATATGGATTAAGTACAATTTTTGGTGGAAAAAATAAGAATATCGATTTCTTTTTTTCAAGCACATACTCTCAATACAATTACTCGGGATTAACACCAACGAATATTCCTGGTTCAGAAATATATTCAAAGAACGATCTAACAGAACAGAATATATCATCTCCGTTAAGTGTTTATACAAAGATTCGTTACGAAAAAGAAGAAATTGGTGAATTCATTCTTGATTTAAGTCAACAGAACATAAATAGCAATGCTGAATTTGCTGATTGGGGATCGCTTACTCATCATAATAAAATTAATATTATTAATGTTTATGAGCGTTTACAATATTCAAAATCAATATTCGACAATTTAAAAAGTCATATATCTTTAGCTCATACTCACAGCAAACCCCTTAGCAATGAAATTTTAGATATCGACAATAATCACAGTGATTGGATAAAAAGAGAATTTAATACTACAAGCTATGAAGTAGGGGGTGATATTTCTTATTATCCTGAGGAAAAAAGTACTTTTTCATTAGGTGTTGACTATACTGCAGATATTCATGACTACCAAAAATACTACACCATAAACAACGAAGGAGAAGAAACGCTAAACCCCGGAGGATTTACTGGTCCACAAAATTTTAATAACATAGGAGTTTCTTTACAAGCAATTGTTAATCCTGGCAGTTTTTTTAATATTACAGCATTAAATAAATTAACATTAACAGCAGGTTACCGATTCGACTTTCATACCATTTACGATGACGTATTAACGTATAGACTTGCAGCAGTTTACCAAATTGCAAATCAGCTAAGTACAAAACTAATGTACGGAACATCATTTAATGCTCCATCATCGGCGCAATTGTACACTAATTCAATGTATCCTGGCGATATTATCGGAAACCCGGATCTAAAACCAGAACAGGCCAAAACTCTAGAATGGGCAATTATGGGTAAGGTAATCGAAAACCTGAATTTTAACACCAATTTATTTTATACTGTTATAGACGATAAAATTGAGTATTTACTACCATATGGTGAAATCACTAATATTACAGCCGCAAATATCTCTAAGGTATACTCTGCAGGTATTGAAGCTGAGCTGAATTATAATATAATGAACTCAATATCTTACCTGAATTATAGTTATCAGAAGAGTATAAACGAAAGAATAAATCCTCTATACGGAACTATAAAAGTTAAAACAGCACTTTACCCACAACATATTATTAAATTTGGAGAAACCTACAAGTTTCCCAATCTTAATACAAGGGTTCATGTTGATGGTAAATATTTTAGCAGCAGAAAAGCAAGTGAACAAAACAGCTTTGAGTACGATCCAATTAACTATTCTATAAACAGTTATAATCTTGATTCTTATTTTATAATCGATTTGTCTGTTGAAAGTATGAACTTATCGTTTTTTAACGATAATGAAACGATAATAAGTTTTAAGATAAATAATCTTTTAAATACAAAATATGATTATCCTGGATTTGATGATTATGATATTCCGGGTTTGGGTCGAACATTTCTAATTAAATTAACACAAACATTATAAGATATGAGAAAAACGACATTCTTATTGTATTTGTTTGTTTTGATTGGATTTAACTTCTCATCGTGTGAAAATCTACAAGAAGATTTTAATACCCGATCGTACAAAAATCCTATTAAAATTGGAGTTGTTGGTGATATAACTATTGGAAGAGAA
>MENE01000135.1:29826-38273 GCA_001769005.1 Bacteroidetes bacterium GWA2_31_9b
GTATTGAAAAAAATATACTGATGATGTCGTATTCTTCATCAATACCAGATTTATCGAATCTAAATGATAATGATTTAATATGGCGCACATGTCCTTCAGATGCCCTTAGTGGAAGAAACATGGCTTACTATACATCTAATACTTTAGAAATAACAAGAGCAGCAATATTATACCGTGACGATAAATTTGGAAGGGCAATGAAAGAAATTATTACACAAAAATTCCAATCGGAAAACGGAACAATCGTTTCTGTTGCAGGTTTTCCAACCGAAGATGTTGAGCTTAATTTATATGACTACAAACCATTGTTAAATGATTTGTTAGAACTAGATCCACAGCTCATTTTTACACTTATTTTTGAACTTGAAGCAGGAAAAATAACTCAGGATTTATGGGCTTCTGAAATATACCAGAATTATGATATTAAACCCAAACTGTTCCTTAGTGAAGGTGGTTTTATAAAAGAACTAACTACAAATGGAAATCCTGAAGTAGTAAATACAATTATTGGTATATCGAGTTCAACATCAAATAATCCAAATTATTCCATTTTTAAAGAAAATTATTTTGATAAATATGGTTTTAATCCGATAACTTATTCAGAACATACATACGATGCAATATATTCTATTGCTTATGCAATACAAAAATCGCAATCAATTTTAACTAGTGATATTAAACAAAAATTGAGATCTGTAACAGGGGGAACTGGAGCAAATCCAGATGCTATTTCGGTTGGGGTAAATGAATTTACTTTAGCAAAAGATCTTTTAGAACGAAATGTAGATATTAATTATGATGGACCTTCAGGGATAATTGCTTTTGATCAGTTCGGAGATCCCAGATCGTCATTTGTAATCTGGGAAATTGAAAATGGGAAATACAATGAAATATCTTATATAGAATAACAATTTAGTGATTCAGATATTATTAAAATATAACCCTCGTTCTACCTTTCATATTTTATGGAAAGGTTTCTTTTTTGTTTGTATTTTTTTTATTTCATTTTTAAGTTTTGCTCAAACAAATGTGAATATTCTAAAGGCTGTTTATCTTGAAAAAATTTCGCGTTTTGTTACCTGGCCTGATGTGTGTATGATGAACGATTTAAACCAACCATTTATAATTTCAATTATTGGAAAAACAGAACTTTCAGAAAATTTACAACTGGTATATTCGCAACAAGAAATTAATAAAAAGCGCGTAATTATAAAAGAAATCGTTGATTATAAAGATATTGAGGGTAGCCATATTTTATTTATTGCTGAATCAGAAAAAAAGAATGTCGAAAAAATAATATCAATAACATCAGGTTTACCGGTATTAACAATTGGAGAAACAGATGGGTTTTCTGAAAAAGGAATATTGGTGAATTTTTTCGAAGAAAATAAAAAATTACGGTTCGAGATAAATGAAACCGCAGTATTAAAATCGCAATTAAAAATGAGTTATTATTTATTAAATACAGCACGCATAACAGAACCTGTTAAGGAGTAAAGATGAAGATTTTAAAAAACATATCGATAAAAAATAAGATTATATACGTTATTCTACTTGTTAGCATCACAACTCTTAGTATAGGCTTTACTCTGGTAAGCATTAGCAATATTAAAAGTTTCAGAAATGAACTGCTGAATACTACTTTAATGAATACAAAATTAATTGGCGAATATTGTATTGCCCCGCTAACTTTTGATGATAATACCGGTGTTGAAGATATTCTTTCGAAACTGGAATCGATGCCCAATATTGAAATGGGTGCAATTTATGATAAAAACGATATTCTCTTTGCATCATATACCAAATCCGACGACTTTTTTGTTCCACCATTACTTGAAGAAGAAGTAGGAAGTAATTCAAAGTATTTTTATTCGGCAAATAATTTAAAAGTGGTACATTCTATAATGTATAAAAACTCAAAATATGGAACTATTACCATACAATCTAATACTGACTTTTTAATTGAGAGGGTTCGCGATTACATGATAGTATTGGGAATTATTTTAATTGGCTCAATACTTCTTTCTTATATTTTAGCAAATAGAATGCAAAAACCAATTTCGGAACCTATACTTGAACTTGCAAAGTTAACTCGAAAAATTTCGGAAGAAGGAGATTATAATGTGCGGATTGAAAGAAAAAGCAACGATGAAATTGGATTGCTTTATGATGATTTTAATACTATGTTAAAACAAATCTTAAATCGGGAGGAAGAAAGAAATATTGCTGAAAAAGAATTACTTGCTGCAAAAGAAAAAGCAGAAGAAAGTGACCGGTTAAAATCTGCATTCCTAGCTAACATGTCGCATGAAATTCGAACTCCAATGAATGCAATACTTGGATTTGCTGAATTACTTACTTTTTCAGATTCATCTGTTTCTGCCGAAGAGAGAATCAGTTATATTAAGCTTATTCACAACAGTGGAAACAATTTATTGCATCTTATTGATGATATTATCGACATATCAAAAATTGAAGCAGGGCAACTAAAAATCAAATTGAAAGAAACAAATATTAACACTATTTTAAAAGATACAATTCAGTCATATTCCGAAATAAAAAAACAAAAAGGGAAAGAGAATATAGAACTGAAATTAAACAATAATGCAAAAACCCAGAATATTACTATAAAATGTGATCCATTGCGACTACATCAAATTATTATCAACCTTATTGATAATGCCTTAAAATTTACCGAAGATGGATTTATAGAAATTGGATATCAACTACAAAGTAAGAATTTCATTTTGTTTTATGTAAAAGATACCGGTATTGGAATTGAGCACAATAAGAAAGAAACCATTTTTAACAGGTTTAGTAAACTTGAAGACGATAAAACCCGTGTTTTTAGGGGTGCTGGATTAGGCCTTGCAATTAGTAAAAGTTTAGTTGATTTGTTGGGTGGAGAAATATGGGTAGAATCGACTCCAAAAGTTGGTTCAACATTTTATTTTACCATACCTTATTCAACACTTACAGTTTCTGATAATTCATTATATCTGAACAATGAGAATGAAGAATATAATTGGCAAAATAAAACTATTTTAATAGCAGAAGATGAACCTGCGAACTATATTTATCTTGAAGAAGTTTTAAAACCTACAAATGCTAAAATTATTAAAGCATCAAATGGTTTGGAAGCCGTAGAAAAATTTAAATCCAATTCAGCTATTGATGTAATAATTATGGATATAAAAATGCCAATAATGAATGGGTATGAAGCATCAGGAATAATTAAAGGATTAAATAGTAAAATACCGATAATTTCGCAAACAGCATATGCAATGTCTGACGATATAGAAAAAGGCATTAATTCAGGAATGGATGATTATTTAACAAAACCGATCAAACCAAAAACTTTACTCTCACTGTTACATAAACATTTAACAAAAGTATAAGGCAAAACAGGATAGAAAAAAAATTCCGGAATTAAATTACTCCGGAATTTCTATAATCAACTTTAACTTAATTATACTTTCATTATTTCTTCTTCTTTTAGCTTAACCACTTTGTCGATTTTTTCGCTAAATGTAGTAGTCATTTTTTGTACCATTTCTTCTGCTTTTTTAGCATCATCTTCAGGAAGACCATCTTTTGACAATTTTTTAATTTCTTCGTTTGCATCACGACGAGCCGTTCGAAGGCTTACACGTGCACTTTCGCCTTCGTTGTGAACTTGTTTTACAAGCGATTTTCTTCGTTCTTCAGTTAATGCAGGAACATTTAATCGGATTAATTCACCATTATTTACGGGTGTTAATCCAATATTTGCAGCCAGAATTGCTTTTTCTATAGGATCAATCATATTTTTCTCCCAGGGTTGAATAGCAATTGTTTTTGCATCTGGAGTTCCAATATTGGCTATTTGTGACAGAGGGGTTGAGTTACCATAATAATCTACATGAATACTGTCGAGCATTCGGGGATTTGCTTTACCTGCACGTAAAACTGCAAGTTCATTATCAAGATGAGATATAGCTCCATCCATTCTCTCTTTGGCTTCGTCAATAATAAATTGAACTTCTTCGGTCATGATGTTTAATTTTTTAGGAATCAATTTTTATGGTTGCAACAAATTTATAAAAAAAAAGGAACTGGAGAAATGGAATAATGGAAAATTGGTAGAAAAGAAGATTGGAAAAATGGAAACATTACTAGATAAAGGAATCATCCCAATCATCAACTTTTTGTTTCTTTTGTAATGATTCTACTAGTTTCAACAATCCGTTTTCAAGCTTAAAATGCAATACATCTAATTTTTCGTAATCATCTTTGGTTATTTGATCAGCAATCATAAAGCTATAATAACAACTATGAAACTCCCCACATGAACCTAAAGCAATATTTAGAAAATTTAAATATTCCTTTATACTTCGCCTAGAATAACCTTCTGCAATATTTCTACTTATACTATGTGAAGCATCAATGCTATTTGAAATTACTTTTTTAAGTTCGAAGGTTGAATCTCTTAATAAAATTTTACATACACATTTATATAATTCAATTGAATCCTGCCAAACAATTAAATTTTAAAATCCCCTATTGATATTCTTTCTTTCCATATTTTCAATATTCCGTTTTGGGTATCAAAAAAACGTCATTCTATTTTCCCAACATTCCAACATTTCATCATTCCAATATTCCAAATCTAATTACTTACCAACGTACCAATCTTCTCTCCTTTTACAACTTTTAAAAGATTTCCCACTTTATTCATATCAAAAACATAAATAGGAATATTGTTTTCACGACACATGGTAAATGCAGTAAGATCCATTATATTCAGCTGGCGATTAATAACTTCGTCGAAAGAAATACTATCGAATTTTGTTGCTGTTTTATCTTTTTCGGGATCGGCAGTATAAACACCATCAACACGTGTACCTTTTAAAATAATTTCGGCACCAATTTCTACAGCTCGCAATGCGGATGCAGTATCTGTAGTAAAAAATGGATTTCCTGTACCGCCTGAAAGAATTGCTACTTTGCCCGATTCCAATTTTTCGACTACTTTATCGCGATTGTACAATTCACCAACAGGTTCCATCCGAATAGCTGTAAAAACTTTCGATTTTACCTTCATGTTCGTTAAGGCCGATTGCAATGCAAGACTGTTAATTACTGTTGCCATCATTCCCATTTGGTCACCTTTAACACGGTCGAAACCACTACCTACACCTTTTAAACCTCGAAAAATATTTCCTCCACCAATTACAATAGCAACCTGAGTTCCTGAATCAACGAGTTCTTTAATTTGTGTAGCATACTCATTTAACATATTGGAGTCGATACCATAACCTTCGCTACCCATGAGCGATTCACCACTAAGTTTAAGAAGTATTCGTTTGTATTTTATCATATTTAAAAAGATTTTATTTTCGTAATACAAAGTAATATAAATTTTTTATGATTAGAACAGGGATGAAACAGATAAACTTCATTTAACGTTGATTAACGCAAATAAAAAATACAAAATTATCAAGAATGTCTATCTTACAAATATTGTCCGAAGTGGTAAAATATTGATAGAGAGTTTATTAAAATTATAATTCGTGTCAGAAAAATGTTGAAAAAAGACCAAATCTGTTTAGGGTATGCATTGGTATAAATCCTGATTCAAATTTGTGTATTATTAAACTACTTACTGCAAACAGGCGAAGTATTGAAGCGAAAATTTTCTCTTTTAATTTCGCGGAAAACAGCAGGGAATAAAACCCAAAGATCCAAATACAATTTACTTTCAAAATTCATTCGATTTAAGCAATAAAAATGCCATCCATGCAAGTAAAAAACTGCTATTAACTTAGCTAAATTCAAAAATAAGGATGTTGTTAAAAACTTTAATCATACTTTTTACGTATACATTTTCAATACAAACTATTGATTATGAATTTGTTTATGTGTAAATTCTGATTAAAATATAAAGTGTTTTTTTGGTCAAAAATAAAGCTTGTATTTTGCTAGCGTATTGATATTTAGTTATTTTTATAAAGTTTCGATAGATTGTTAGAAATTTTCAAACATTTTTTCAACAGATTAAAGTAATTTTGATTTTTTTAAAAAACAAAGGCAAGTAAATAGTGTTATATATGTTCGATTTATATCGAACAACAAAGAAAGAGTGAAGAACAATAAAAAAAGCAACGCATTTTCCTAGATTTTATGAGCAACTCGCTAAAAACAAAGGGAAAGAGCTTTAGTCAATATATTGCCTATATGTTGAATGGGATTGTCATTATCTTTTTTTCAAATTATTACATTCCAGCAACTAGTATTTTTTCAAATAAAAATTACTCAAAATATAAGCATATTGAAATACTTATAAAGAATACAATATCTTACTTACCATTAACAGTTTTTTTTAATTTCAACACACTGCATTCTGTAAAAATGCAATTTATCTTAAATACTAATAAAATTGAAATATATCAAGGAGGCACAATATGGATACATTAATTGAAAAATCTTCAGGGATTTTAGTAAATAAATCCGGGAGGATAAAGAAAATGAAAAGTATCTCAAAATTAAAAATCTTTTCATTTGCAGTAATCCTGTTTATTGCAATGGGAATCAAACAATCGGTTGGTCAAGGAGTGGGTATTAGTGAAGTTTCAATTACTCCTGAAGCAACAGCCATTTTGGAGTTACGATCGACACAACGAGGATTTATAACGCCAAGAATGTCTGAAGCAAATAGAGATTTAATAGGTGCTGGATCTCCTGCTACAGGTCTAATAATCTACAATACAACCACAAATAAACTCAATATTTTTGATGGTACAGTTTGGAGAGTATTATTCTCTGGAGATAATGGAGTAAACAGTATAACTGGGACTGTTAATCGTATTTTTATTAGCGGAACAACAGCTGATCCAATAATAGATATTGATGCAAACTATATTGGGCAAACATCATTAACTACAGTTGGAACTATAACGACAGGAACCTGGCAAGCAAATATTGTTGAAGTTCCATACGGTGGTACAGGTTTATCATCCATTACTATGAACAACCTCCTTTATGGTAATGGGACAGGTGCCGTTAATTTATTAGCTACAAGTGCAACAACCGGAACAATACTTATGAATACTGCTTCGGGAGCTCCAAGTTGGTCCTTATTAAGTAATATTCCAACAACAGGTTTAGCAATTAATTCGGGAGTTTATACAAATGCAACAAGTGGTTTAACAACTACACCTCCAACTACAGGAATTCTGGGCTACTGGAATCGAACAGGAACAACCCTATCACCATCGAATGTTGGAGATAATATTACTACAACAGGAGATTTAAATGCTGATGGAATAGTTACATTAGCAGCCAATGGTGTGTCTACTACCGTGGAAGGTACTCTTCAGGTAGATGAAGCTACTACTCTTAATGATGCATTAACTGTTACTGATGGTGCTACTCAAACAAATATCAATAACAATACTATTAACATTGGGAATGCAGCTACGGATGTAGTTGATATTACTGGTGTAACAAACATAAATGGTGGTAACCTTATCGTTGATGCTCCTCAAACTGATGTTAACTCTAATACTATAAACATCGGTAATGCAGCTACCGACGTTGTTGACATTACAGGTATTACCAACTTAAACGGTGGTGCTGTTACTATTGCATCTGACTTAACTTTATCTGCAGGACAACCTGTCGATAATATTCGTACTGTAGTTAGAGCTACTGGACTTACTGATGACGTTTCTCTTGTTACTGAATCGGCTGTAAGATCTGCTATAAGTGGAAGTGTTACTGCAGATAATGGATTAAACGAAGACCCTGATGGAAACATCCAGTTAGGTGGTAACTTACTCGAAAATACTACAATTACAAATAATGGGTTTGATTTAGTAGTTGACGGAAATACAGGTGATGTTACTTTCGATCAGGAAGGTCTCATTACTGCAGGTAATGGTATTGATGTGACTGCTGGCAATGTAGATGTAACCGATAA
Organism: Bacteroidetes bacterium GWA2_31_9b; assembly: GCA_001769005.1. GTDB lineage: Bacteria > Bacteroidota > Bacteroidia > Bacteroidales > UBA12077 > UBA12077. The sequence goes on from MENE01000135.1 coordinate 37,787, forward strand.
TGTAAATGTTACTGGTAATCTTGATGCAAACGGTATTGTTAATCTTGCCGCTGCCGGTGTGGCTACTACCGTAGAAGGTACGCTTGATGTCAATGAAGCTGCTAACTTCGATGGTAACATCGATGCTAATAATGGAATAGATGTGACTGGGGCAGACCTTACCGTTGCTACAAATACCGACCTTAATGGTACCCTCGACGTAGCCGGTCAAACAAACTTGGCTGCTGCTGGTGTGGCTACCAATGTTCGTGGTACTCTTGATGTAAACGAAGCTGCTAACTTCGATGGTAACATCGATGCTAACAATGGAATAGATGTAACTTCAGGTGATCTTACTGTTGCTGATAATGCTACTATTACTGGAAATACTCGCGTTGATGGAAACATCCAGTTTGATGCTGCAGGACAACCTGTCGATAATATTCGTACTGTAGTTAGAGCTACTGGACTTACTGATGATGTTTCTCTTGTTACTGAATCGGCTGTA
>MENE01000136.1:0-4346 GCA_001769005.1 Bacteroidetes bacterium GWA2_31_9b
TATTCGAATCAAACAAATAAAGATTTTACAGGTAACTTAAATACATATACTATAACTGCAACAAAAACCGGAAGCGGAACAATGACTCCATCAGGAAATACAACTGTAAATTATGGCTCCGGAGTAAGCTATAGCTTTGCTGCATCAACCGGATACTATATAAAAGATGTAAAAGTAAATGGTACATCAGTTGGAGCAGTTAGCAATTATACATTTAGCAATGTAACAGCAAATAAAACCCTTTCTGTTGAGTTTGCAATTAATACTTATACGATTACAGCAACAAAAACCGGAATGGGAACCATGACTCCATCAGGAATTTCAACTATTAATTTAGGCTCTGGAATTACATACACTTTTACTCCATCAACAGGTTCTCATATTAAAAATGTTAAAGTAAATGGAACTTCTATAGGTGTTGTTACCAGTTATAGTTTTACTAACGTTACATCAAACCAAACAATATCTGTCGAGTTTGAATTAAATACTTACACTATTTATGCTACAAAAACAGGTAGTGGAACGATGACTCCATCCGGAAATACTACATTAAATTATAACTCTGGCATAACGTATTCTTTTACTCCTGCATCAGGTTATCACATTAAAGATGTTAAGGTTGATGAAATGTCGGTGGGAGCTGTAACCAGTTATAGTTTTAGCCATGTTGCATCTAATCATATTTTGGAAGTTGAGTTTGCTATAAACGACTATATAACTGTAAATTCAAGTCTATTAACTTTTGGACTACCGGCAGGAACTCAGTCTTTTACAGTTTCATCCAATGTAAATTGGACTATTACGAAAGATGTTTCATGGATTACTGTTACTCCTACTTCGGGAAGCAATAATGCAACAATTACTGTTAGTTGTACAAGACTTAATTTGGAGGAAAGAACAGGAACCATTACAATTACTGGTGGTGGTATAACAAAAACTGTTAGTGTTTATCAAGGTAATTATGCTCAATAAAAAAACAAATAAATTAAAAGAATTATATGAAAAAGCTATATAAATATATAATACTATTCTTTCTGGGAATTTTATTTATTAATCCTTGCTTTTCACAAACCAAATACAATTTCATAATTGAAAAAGTATACAACGATAGTACTAGTAATACTTCAATTAGCTATTTCGATGGCCTTGGACGCCCTATACAAAGTGTTCAGGTAGCCGCCAGCCCGAATGGGAACGATTTGGTTCAGCACATTGCTTATGATACTTTGGGACGTGAATCGAAGAAATATTTACCTTATGTTTCAACTTATGCAGGTGGTTTTTACAGAACCAATGCAGAATCAGAGCAGGATGCATTTTATAAAAGCGAGTTTAAATCATCAGAGACAGTAAATCCCTGGGCTACCATTGAGTTCGAAGAATCGCCATTAAACAGGGTGTTGCAACAGGGAGCACCCGGTACAGCATGGCAGCCTGTAAAAGGTAGCGATGCCGATAATTCAGTTCATTTTGCTTACGAAACCAATAACAGTGAAATATCTCGTTTTGAAATAAACACTGATAACGTACTTACAAAAACAGCTAATTACGCGAGTGCTACTTTATACAAAAATGGAAGCCGCGACGAAAACGGGGTATGGAATTACGAGTATAAAAACATGCTTGGGCAAGTGGTTTTAAAAGTATCAGACCCTGACAGTTTAAACTTAAGAACCTGCTATGTTTATGATGATTTTGGTTTATTACGTTATGTTATTCCACCCAGAGCTGTTGAGATAATTGGTACAACAGGAGTAACACAGGATATCATTAACAACCTATGTTACTATTACCAATATGATGCTCGCAAACGAATGATCATGAAAAAACTTCCCGGAGCAGACCCTGTATATATGGTTTACGATAATCGCGACCGTTTAGTAATGACTCAGGATGGCAACATGCGTAACGACAACACATGGATGTTTACCAAGTATGACCAGCTAAATAGGCCAATAATAACTGGTACATATTTACCCACAATAGCTATTAGCAGAGATAGTTTACAAGCAATTGTTGATACTGTAACTGTATTCTATGAAACCAGTGATTTAACTTATACACATGGCTATAAAATCAATTCGTTTCCAAATACAAACCTGGATATACTTTCATTAACTTATTATGATACCTATGTTTTTGATCCTTATGTGTATTCTTATTCACCTGAAACAGGTTTTAACGAAGCGAACAACTCCAGAGTAAAAGGACTTGTAACAGCAACAAAAGTTAAAATATTAGGTACTTCAAACTACATTATTTCGGTTAATTTCTATGATGATAAGTACAGAGTAATTCAAACTTACACAAAGTACGATTCGAATACCGAAGAAGTACTTTGTAGTAAATATGATTTTATAGGAAATGTATTACAAACACGACAAATAGTAGATGCATTCGGAAAAGAATATGTTATAGATAAAGAATTTGAGTACGACCATGCCTATCGTTTAGAAAAAATATGGTTAACCATAAGTGGAGAAATATATAAACCAAGGTTGTTGTATTCAGAAATGGTATACAACGAGTTGGGACAGTTGATTGAAAAGAAATTACATGAAGGATTGCAGGATGTTGACTTTGAGTATAATATTCGTGGTTGGTTAACAGCTATAAATGACCCTAACAATTTGGGAACCGATTTATTTGGAATGAAACTGGCATATAACGATATCTCGGGATTAACCAATTTAACAACCCAGGCACAGTTTAATGGCAATATCTCAGGAATGATATGGCATGCCAAAGAATTTTCTACAGAAGTTGAACCTATTCGTGGGTATGGCTTTCAGTACGATGCAGTAAACCGTTTAAAACTGGCAGATTATGGTGAGTTTGCAGCAGGAAACTGGAATAACTTACCAAGTAAATACAATGTTTCGAATATTGGTTACGATGCCAATGGAAATATAAAGAGTATTACTCGTGATGGTTCAACCGGATTAATAGATAACCTGTTATATGGTTATGAAAATAGCAATATGAGTAACCGACTGGCTTTTGTGAACGACAATGGTGGAACAACCGAAGGATTTAAAAACGGTGGTAATGATATATTGGAGTACAATTACGACAATAATGGAAATATGATTGTTGACGACAATAAAGGAATAAATAACATTCGTTACAATTACCTGAATCTACCTGAATTAATTGATAAATCGGGCGATACCATTGAATATGTTTATACAGCAGGTGGTGAGAAATTAAAAAACATACATCCGAATAACACCTTTACAACATATTTAGGTAATTTTGTTTTTAACGAAAACGATTCATTGGATTACATAATCATGGACGAAGGCCGATTGGTAGTAAATAGTACAGATGCAAAATACGAATATTTCTTAAAAGACCATTTAGGAAATACACGGGTAGTTTTCGACGAAACAGGAGCAATTTCAACACAAATTTCTCATTATTATCCTTTTGGAATGCGTTTTGGAAATACTTCGGCGAGTTCTTCAAACAACAACAAATACCTGTACAACGGCAAAGAAATACAGGAAGAACTCGATTGGTACGATTACGGCGCTAGGTTCTATGACCCTGCACTTGCACGATTTACTACCATTGATCCTTGGGCTGAAAGTTATAATAATCAGTCACCATTTTTGTATGCTCATAATAATCCTGTGAGATATACTGATTACTTAGGACTTGGAGCACAGGACGAAGTAGACAAAGATGATGATAAAAAGAAGGATGAAGAAGCAAAGAAGAAGGAAGAAGAGAAGAAGAAAGAAGAAGAGAAAAAGAAAGAAGAAGAATCTAAAAAGAAAGCTGCTGAAGAAGCTAAAAAGAAGACAAATGAAGCATTAGAATGGTATAACTCATTAAATTTGATTGAAAAGCAGCTTGTTGATATGTTGCTTATTATAGATGGTTCTATTAATTATTGGAGCGATTTCCTAGGTGGCCCAACTGGAGAAGGTGTAACTACTGCTGATAAACTAGAATACCATATAATGGTGTATGCAACTGGAAAAATCTTGGTTGTTACAGGTCGTGGAATTAATGCAGGTAAAAGAAATATTAAAATTCCTGAAGGTTATTCAGAAGTAAAAGGAGTTAAATCGAAAGGACAACCTGTTTTTAGAAAAGGAAACAAATATATAACACCTGATATTGATTCTCACAAAGGTGGCATATGGAAAGTAGCGGATTCCCCTAAAAATTTAGGTAGTAAGAAAACTAGAACGGGTACTTATAGTGAAGATTTGTCAGTTAAAATTGATAAGTAATGAAAACATATAGAATTACAAAATATAATCCTAAAAATAGAGATAAGGATGATATTTATTTAAAGAATGACTGGACATCTATCTCTGATATTGGAAGTAATT
>MENE01000136.1:4417-7342 GCA_001769005.1 Bacteroidetes bacterium GWA2_31_9b
ATATTGGAAAATATTAACTTAAAATTTTTAATATTAAATGAGTTAGAAAAATATTATTATGAAATAAGTGATGATACAGTTAAAGAGCTTTATAACGATAATTTAGAATATTTATTTAATGAATTGTGTAATGATTATCATTTTAAAACAAAAGATGAAATTTTAAATACTATAAGATTAATTTTAAGAGAACATATTTGGGGAAAAATTTCTATAAAAAACACAAATCTAAGATTTGAGTTTGGTCATGATTATTATGCATATTTAATTTCAGATGAATTACCTAATGAAATAATAAAAAATATTAATAATATAGGTTTATTTATAGAAGAAATTTAATTTAACCCAACTTGCAAATATTAGCCTCGGTTCGCCTAAGGCTGTATATAAAAATTAAAAAAGAAAGTTAGGCTTAGGCTTCTGCCTAAGTCGTTCTATTTTTAGAAAACTTTACCACGTTCTATTTTTATAGATTTTATCACGTTCTATTTATACGATTACTATTATCTTTTTTATCAATATATTTCGACTTAAACACAGCCTTGCTAAGCTGAATTGCAAATTCAGCTTAGCACAATTGATTAGTATTACTATAATTTTAAATTTAATTATATTTTTTCTTATTTAAATATTTTACATTTTTTTTAATTATAATTTATTTTATTTAAATTTATCTTGAATTTTTTAAATAAAGGTTTTTATAGTTAAATTTTATGGATAGCAAAGATTTTAAATCAGGTAGTTATATCCAACAGCAGGGTTTTAAGAGTTTTTATCCCGAACAAATCAATCATGAATGGATCATTTCTGATCCAAAGCTTACCAAATTACTTACAGAAGCAAGCCGGTCTATTGGTAAACTAGATATGTTTTCGGAATATATTCCAAATATCGATTTGTTTATTAGTATGCACGTAACCAAGGAAGCTACTCAATCGAGCAAAATTGAAGGTACAAAAACCAATATTGAAGAAGCTTTATTAAATGAAAAAAATATTGATCCTGAAAAAAAAGACGATTGGGAAGAAGTTCAAAACTACATTAATGCATTAAATATGGCTACTTCTCAACTCGAGAAACTACCATTTTCGAATAAATTGATTAAGGATATACATAAATCATTACTAAAAGGTGTTCGTGGCGAAAACAAAATGCCCGGAGAGTTCCGGAGAAGCCAGAACTGGATTGGCGGGGCTACATTAAAAGATGCAGTTTTTGTACCTCCTCCACATACCGAAGTTATAGATCTTATGAGTGATTTGGAAAAATTCCTGAATAATGATAAACTGGATGTCCCTGAATTAATTAGAATTGCAATTGCACATTATTATTTCGAAACTATTCACCCATTTTTGGATGGAAATGGTCGCATAGGTCGGCTAATAATCATACTTTATTTAATTGATAAAAAAATAATTAAAAAGCCAATACTTTATTTATCCGATTTTTTCGATAAACACCGAACAATATATTACGATAATCTGATGGCTGTTAGAAATAAAAATGACTTAAACCAATGGTTAAGGTTCTTTTTATCAGGTATTATTGAAACATCTGAAAAATCAATTTCTACATTCAATAAAATACTCAATCTTAAGGCAAAAACAGATGAACAAATACTTAAGCTAGGAAGCAAAGCAAAAAAAGCCAAAATTCTACTCGACGAATTATATAAAAAACCGATTATTGAAGCATTCAATGTAAGCGAAACATTAGGAGTATCAAATCCAACAGCCTATTCTTATATTAAAGAATTTAAAGATCTTGGAATTTTAGTTGAAAGAACAGGATTCCAAAGAAACCAGATTTTTGTTTTCCAAAAGTATTTAGATTTATTTCTATAAACTATTATAGAATACTTGTATAAATAATCAACTAAAATGTACTTATAGTCTCAGTTTGTATGAAGCTGTAATCAAAAAATTGAAAATAGAACCACTAGTACCAGCATTTTTTTCATAAGTAAGAGTAATATTTTTTAAGTAAATTTGATGCATAAAACCTATTCAATGAGCATCAAAGAAAAGTTTATTCGAAAAATTCAGTCATCAACACTTATTGAAGCTATAGTTGCAATGCTTATTGTAACTATTACGTTTGCTATGGCAATGGTTTTAATGCTAAGTATTAGTAAAAACAGCAACAACAGCATTAAAACAAAAGCGTATTTGTTAACAAACCAGATTTATACTCAAACAAAAGCAGAAAACTTGTATATTGATCAGGAATTTGATTTTGAAAATGTGATTATAAAAAAAACGATTCTTCCTGTAAAAGAAAGTGAAGAACTATTTATATTGAACATTACTGCCTGGAACAAATTCAACAATAAACTGGTTGAACGAACAGAAATTGTCAATCTCGAAAAACGATGAGAAAACTACCTGCTTTTACATTAGTCGAAATTTTTGTTGCAATGATCATTAGCAGTATCGTTATTGTTTTGGCTATGAACCTGTATTTACAATTATCACGGTCGAACCAACGAATTCTGAATGAATACGACGAAAATCAAAAAATAATCCTGTTTTCTTCCATTATGCATAATGATTTCGATAAGTTCGAAAAAGCAGAATACTCCATTTACGAATTGAAATTTTCAGAAAATGAGAGGGTTTGCATCTACGAATTCACCGATTTTGGAATTATTCGAAAAACTGAAGACCTAACCGACACCTTCAAAATGGAATATCAGAATCTGGATTATCGATTACAGCATGGCAACACTGGTTTATTAACAAATTTATCGTTTGAGATAAAATACCTTGAAAATGTTATTCCTTTCAATTTTTATAAAGAGTACAATACAGCAGATAAAGTAAATTATTCAATCATAAAGAAATGAGCATCGATTTATCTACCATAAAAACAAAAATAAAAGAGAAAGAACCTAAAAAACAGAGTGAAGGAAAAGGTATTTTCGAT
>MENE01000136.1:7397-8655 GCA_001769005.1 Bacteroidetes bacterium GWA2_31_9b
AACAATTCTATTCCGAATTGAATATCTTACTTTCTTCCGGTATTGATGTTCGTACTGCAATGGATATTATTGTAAGCGAGCAAACCAATAAACGCGAAAAAGAATTATTCCAATTATTGATGCAGCGTGTTCTCGATGGTGAAAGCCTTTCGGAGTCAATGCTGATATCAGGTAATTTTACACCTTACGAATATTATAGCATAAAAATTGGCGAAGAAAGTGGCAAAATGAACGATGTATTGAAAGATTTAAGCATTTATTTTACAAAGAAAATTAAGCAGAAAAAACAATTTACAAGTGCCCTCACCTATCCAACCCTGGTATTATTTACTGCTATTGGAGCCGTTTTGTTTATGATGAATTTTATCGTTCCAATGTTTGTTGATGTATTTAAACGCTTCAAAGGTGAATTGCCTCCTTTAACAAAAATGGTGGTATCAATATCGGAATGGTTTACTCATTATATCGGAATCATCTTTCTTTTATTGGCAATATTTATTGCCGGTTTGTATTTTTTAAGAAAGAAAAACTGGTACAGAAGAGTTTCATCAAGTATTCTTTTGAAATTGCCACTTGCAGGAGTATTAATTCATAAAATATATCTTGCGCGCTTTTGTCAGTCTATGGCCTTACTCATGGGAGCAAAAACACCTATGTTAAAAGCAATCAATCTGGTTAAAAACATGATCGATTTTTATCCGTACCATCAGGCATTAACCATAATCGAGAATGATATTCTCTATGGTAAACCATTGTACGAAAGCATGGAACAATTCACTATTTTCGATAAACGTACCATTTCACTCACCAAAGTTGCAGAAGAAATAAACCAGCTCGATGTTGTATTTGCCAAACTCAACGAGCAGTACTCCGATGAACTGGAACACAGAATAGGTCTGTTAAGCAGCTTACTGGAACCTGCCATGATTATTTTTGTAGGTTTGCTTGTTGGTGTAATTCTAATTGCTATGTACATGCCAATGTTCCAGCTTGGAACGTCGATGTATTAGGCATACTATTAGAGATTAAATATTACTTTTTATCATGCACATTTGCAATTTGTACATTTATTAATATTCTAAATTGCAAAAGAAATTGAATTTTAAAACAAATATTAAAAGACTTATCGCACATTTTCACATCCTGTAATCTCTACTTTTTCAATAAGTAATTACAGGATGTTTTTTAATTATAGAATCTAATTTAACTCCAATTCCTTTTTAATCTGATTATCTACAAAGTCAACCATATCTTTTCT
>MENE01000136.1:8705-9726 GCA_001769005.1 Bacteroidetes bacterium GWA2_31_9b
AGGTCTTTTTTTAAAAAAGCGGTCCGGACGGGACTCGAACCCGCGACCCCATGCGTGACAGGCATGTATTCTAACCAGGCTGAACTACCGAACCATTTTGTTCAATTGTGATGCAAAAATAGTCTATATTTTCTAACTGCCAAAAAATTTTGAATAAAAATTACCATGATTAATGGATTTTTATTCCTCTGTAGTATAACTCTCAAATATACTGAAGTTTACACTTCCATAATTTCTCTGGACTTTAAAGTTTGGATGATCGTTAAATTTTGTTTTGGCTCCATGTTCAACAATTAACCATCCATTTGGCTTTAATAAATTACGCTCAAAAATAATATCAGGAATAATTTCAATGTTTTTTAAATCATAAGGAGGATCAGCAAAAATCAAATCAAAAGATGTTTTGCATGTTTTAATAAACTTGAATGCATCTGCTCGAAATGCTTTTATCTGGGAGAATTGTAGTTCCTGAATTGTTTTTTTTATAAAAGCCAAATGATTGAAATTTAACTCAATACAGATAATGTCTTCACAGCCCCTCGATGCCAACTCATATGAAATACTTCCTGTACCTGAAAATAGATCCAGTGCATTCATTTCTGAATAATCAAAATTGTTGTTTAAAATATTAAACAAACTTTCTTTTGCAAAATCAGTTGTTGGTCGTGCAGTAAAATTTTTTGGAGCATGAATTGCCCTCCCTTTGTATGAGCCGCTAATTATTCGCACGTATGTAAATTAAATAATGTGGTAAATGTATGATCCGGAATTTTGTCGAATGTATAACTAAAGGTATATTCTTCAGTTATTTTTTCGAATTTAATATGTTTAATAAACTTTTGAAGATTCTTAAATGAACTGGTTTTTTTATCAATAAATCCAGATAATATGAGTTCATTTACTTCTCTGTTGAGTTTAAATTGTTCGAAAATCAAAATGATATAATAGTTTATATCTGAATCCTTTTTAAATGCAAAACTATTATTAAATAAAAGTTTACCTTTTTCTAAAATCACAATAT
>MENE01000136.1:9747-12956 GCA_001769005.1 Bacteroidetes bacterium GWA2_31_9b
TAACGAAAACTTTTGATTGTTCTGAGTGATGCTTTAATAAAATATAGTTTAAAAATGGTATTTGTTGATTATAAAATTTTACTGATGAAAAGTGTTTTAAAAAAATAGTTGCAATAGTATTTGGAATAGTATACACGCTGTATGCATCAATGAAACTTAATTTTGAAAAATGTATTTCATCAAGCTCATCTAATTTATGATTATATTCAAAATATGTTTTAAGGTTCTCTTTCGAAAAAAATAAACTTGGAATAAGTGTGTTTTTTTGTGATAACCAAATAAGCTTTATTGATTTATAATTTTTTGTTAAAAATTCATCTCCAACAAGTAAACCTTCAATTTCTGTAATAATACTATCTAAATCTGTATCCTTTGAAAAATTTTGATGTTTTAAAGCGATGTATTTATTTCTTACGGTATCAAGAATACAAAAAGAAAGTCCATTCAAACTTAATTGAATGGACAATTCATATGTATGTGATAAATTATAATCTAATGTTTCATCAACGAAAATAAAATTTTGCATGTTATGCTTGTCTTATTCCCAGTTTCCTGCATTATTGTTTGGTTCAGTAATACTACCAACTTTAACACCAGGATAGTTGTTCGATTGTTCCATTCTTTCGTTCAGGTTTATTACTTCCTGTTTATCTAAGCCATTTAATAATATATTGTTATGAACTTTAGCTTCGAAAACATCTACTTTTACTGAACCAGTAAGAAGTACTGTAGTTGCAAGTTCAAATTTTGCATTTTCAGTAAATGGAACTTTCCATAATTCTTGTGCATTGTAATCTTTTGCAAATAATGTATCTTTTATAGCTCTTCTGATAGTATCTCTGGTAATAATACCTTCTTTCAAAGCAATTTGTTCAGTCCATCCTTGAGCTAATAATTCATCAGGAATACTACCGATAGCTTTTACAAGTTTCATTGAATCATGTTCAATAAACTCAATTAAAGTATCAAAACTAGCTGTAAATTTACCATAACCATCTTTATAAGCTAACTGTGCAGTTCGAATATCTTTTAAACGTTGAATTGTTGCTGCATAGCGTTTATCTTTTTCTTTGTTAAAACGGATTGGTGTTTGAATGCTTTCCCATACTAAGTATGCTAAAACTACCATAAGTATTGCTAATACAATTTGAATTAATCTTTTCATTTTGCGTATTTTATTTTATGTTTGCTGCAAATTTAGTAAAAAAATTAAATTTTAGATTTAATTTTCAGTTTATTTACAAAATGTTAATTGATCATATTAAAAATTGTATTCTTAAGAATCTTGAACATATTCCTACCGATGGTCAAAATAAACTTATTCATAGTCTTTCAGATTTTATTCTTGATGATGACAATCGGAAAATTTTTTTACTTAAAGGATATGCAGGAACAGGAAAAACAACTGTAATTAGTGCTCTTGTTAAAGCTACCACTGAATTAAATATACGTTCCTTACTTTTAGCTCCAACAGGTAGGGCTGCAAAAGTTTTATCATCTTATTCACAAAAATCAGCATTCACTATTCATAAAAAAATATATCGGCAAAAATCAACAAAAGATGGTTTTGGTACTTTTATATTGAATGCTAATCTTTATTCTAATACCTTATTTATTGTTGATGAAGCCTCAATGATTTCAAATTATTCTAACGATCTGTCAATTTTTGGTAGTGGAAGATTATTAAATGATTTATTAGATTATGTGTATAATGATAAAAAATGCAAACTAATTCTAATTGGAGATACAGCTCAATTACCACCTGTTGGTATTGATATTAGTCCGGCTCTTGATGTTAATGTTTTAAGTTCATTTAATTTTAAAGTACAAGAAATAATACTTACCGAAGTATTACGACAATCAAAAGAATCCGGTGTATTATTTAATGCAACTGAAGTACGTGCAAATATTTCATCTTCCATAATTGAATTTCCTAAAATTTTAATCGATGAGTTTTCAGATATTGAATCTATCGCTGGAAATGATCTTATTGAAAAAATTAACGATTCGTACGATAAATATGGCCTTGAAAATACAATCATTATTACACGTTCAAATAAGCGTGCAAACCAATATAATAAGGGAATAAGAAGTAAGATTTTATGGCGAGAAGAAGAAATAGCTGTTGGTGATTTTATTATGGTTGTTAAAAATAATTATTTCTGGATTTCTGATAACGAAGATATTGATTTTATTGCAAATGGAGATATTGCTGAAATTATTCAAATTAAAAAATATTCCGAGAGATATGGCTTTCGCTTTGCCGATGTAGTTTTACGGTTTATCGATTACAATAATGTTGAAGTAACCTGCAAAATAATCCTAGATACTTTAGACATTAACTCTGCTGCATTATCGAACGACGATAATAAAAAGTTTTTTTACAATATTACCGAAGATTATGCCGAAATAAAACGAAAAAAAGCGAAGTACGAAATGGTAAAAACAAATCCTTTCTTTAATGCATTACAAGTTAAATTTGCCTATGCTGTTACGTGCCATAAAGCACAGGGAGGACAATGGAAATCGGTATTTGTTGATCATGGTTATATTTCTGATGATATGATTGATATTGAGTTTTTGCGTTGGTTATATACTGCTTTTACCAGACCAACAGAAAAACTTTATCTGGTAAACTTCAATAAAAAATTCTTTAACAACATCGATTAGAACTTGAACTGTTTCTTATGGCTTCCTTATCGGAGCAACTATCGAGCTCAAGTTGAATAGTAACATGATCAATATGATATTGATTTTGAAGTATTGATTCTAATTCCGATCTTATTTTATCTGCTTCCAGTATACATACATTTCTCTTTACATCGGCATGACATTGAAAATGAATTAACTTATCAGATAAGCGCCAGGCATGAATATGATGAATGTTACTTATTTCGGGATGTAGTTCAAGTTTTGTTTTAATATCATCTAAATTTAAATCAGCAGGACTGGCTTGCATTAAAATTTCTACTGTTTCTTTTATTATCCCCCAGGTACTTTTTATTATTACTATTCCAATAAGTACAGTAAGTAAAGGATCAATCCATGTAATATTCCAGTAATAAATTAAAACTGAACCTATAATTACACCAATAGATGATAATGTATCGCCCATTAGATGAAGGTATGCAGCTTTTATATTTAAATTATGTGTTGAATCCTTATGAAGCAAAAGTACTGAAATAAGATTTCCTGCAAGCCCTATAGAA
>MENE01000136.1:12979-15792 GCA_001769005.1 Bacteroidetes bacterium GWA2_31_9b
GTATTTTTTTTTGTTGATTCTTTTTTACCAATGATTATGGCAATGTAACTAATAATAATTGCCATTGTATCACTCAGATTATGAACAGCATCGGAAATAAGCGCAAGACTATTAGAAAGAATACCACCTATAAACTCAGCTATAGTTATTGTTGCATTTAATAAAACACTTAAAAGCAGTTTGTTTTTATTGGGTTCGGTATTTTGATGATTTTGCAACATTTTGTTTTTATTTAAAACAACAACGAATACAAAATGTTTTTAACTTTTTTACCTTTTACAAATCCTATTCTCCAATAATTTTTATCAGAATTCTTTTCCTTCTTTTACCATCGAATTCACCATAAAAAATTTGCTCCCAAGGGCCAAAATCAAATTTCCCATCAGTAATAGCAACAACTACTTCGCGACCCATAATGGTTCGTTTAAGGTGAGCATCTGCATTGTCTTCGGCATAATTGTGTTTGTATTGTGAATAAGGTAGTTCAGGTGCAAGTTTTTCGAGCCATTTTTCAAAATCTTCGTGTAAACCCGATTCATCGTCGTTTATAAAAATGCTTGATGTTATATGCATTGCATTTATTAATACAAGTCCTTCTTTTATTCCACTTTTTGCAAGCGATTGGTTCACAACAGAAGTAATATTTATGAATTCTCGTCTTTTTGTGGTATTAAACCAAACTTCTTCGCGGTACGATTTCATTTTATTTAGATTTTTAGTATCAAGATTTTAGTATCAAGATTTTTAACCTTTATATCCCAATTTCAAAAATATATTCATCTTATACCCTTATACCAATTTCCCATTTAATTTATTCCCATCGATTTTATAATATTCTTGATCTTTTCATCAAGCAAGGTATTTACTTTTTCAAAATCTTCCCGTTTTCCTAGTTTTTCTTTTACTCCAAAGTAGAATTTTATTTTAGGTTCGGTACCCGATGGGCGAACTGATATTTTTGTTCCGTCATGTAATATAAACTGCAATACGTCCGATTTGGGTAAATGAATATCGTATCGCAAATGACTAATCTGGTCGAAGGTCTTTTGTTTTAAAAAGTCGTGAATCAGCATTACATTTGAATTATTGATGGTTTGTGGTGGACTATTTCTATAATCTTCCATCATTTTCTTAATTTCTTCATCACCCGACTTTCCTTTTCTAACCAATGATATGAGTGTTTCTTTATAAAACCCAAACTCAATATAGATATCAATTAATGCCTCATAAAGTGTTTTATTTTGATTCTTTACAAATGCTGCAGTTTCTGCAATCAGGGCACACGACATTATAGCATCTTTATCGCGAACAAACTCACCGGCGAGATATCCATAGCTTTCTTCGCCACCTCCTATAAATTTCTTCTTTCCTTCGTTTTGTTTTATAATATTGGCAATGTATTTGAAACCTGTTAAAACATCAAAATATTCAACATTATATTTTTGTGCTATTTCAGTTAGTATTTCCGATGTAACAATGGTTTTAACAATATATTCTTTGCCTTTTAATTTTCCCTTTTCTTTCCATTGTGATATTAAATAATTAATAAGCAAAGCTGCAGTTTGATTGCCGTTAAGCAAAACAAAATCACCTTTCAAATCCTTAACTGCAATACCTACTCTGTCACCATCGGGGTCGGTAGCCATTACTAAATCGGCGTCTTTCTCTTTTGCAAGTTTTAAAGCTAGTTCAAGTGCTGCAGGTTCTTCTGGGTTTGGCGATTTAACAGTTGGGAAATTACCATCAGGAATATTTTGCTCCTGAACTGAAAAAACATTTTCAAAACCATATTCCTTTAATACTTGAGGAACAAGTGTTGCTCCAGTTCCATGAATTGGTGTGTAAACAATTTTTAAATCTTTTTGCTTTTTATTTATTTCTGGGTTTAACGAGATTTTTACAAGCTCTTTTATGTATTCTTTATCAATTATTTCCCCAATTTTCTCAACATTTTTCATCGATGAATCGAACTGTACATCACTTATTTTAGTAATTTTTTGTACTTCGGCAATAATATTTTTATCGTGTGGGCTAATAATTTGTCCCCCATCTTCCCAGTATGCTTTGTAACCATTATATTCTTTAGGATTGTGTGATGCTGTAATTACAACTCAACTTTGGCAACCTAAATGCCTTACTGCAAATGATAATTCAGGGGTAGGACGGAGGCTTTCAAATAAATAAACCTTAATTCCATTCGCAGAAAAAACACTTGCCGTTTTCTCAGCAAACAAATGGCTATTGTTTCTTGAATCGTGAGCTATGGCAACTTTTATTTGAGTTTTATCTGTAAATTGTTGCTTAAGGTAATTGCTTAATCCCTGAGTTGCCATTCCTACTGTATAAACATTCATTCGGTTTGTTCCAACTCCCATAATTCCTCTCAATCCGCCTGTACCAAATTCTAAATCCTTATAAAATGATTCGATAAGTTCGTCAGGGTCTTTTTCAAGTAAGTGTTTTATTTGTTCTTTTGATTCGGTATCAATATCGGAATTGAGCCATTTGTTAGCTTTTTCCCTTACTTGTTGGATTAATTCATTATTAGCCATGTGTGTATTTTTTTATTTGAAACAAATCCCAATTTAAAAAGAAAATGCTTTAACTCAAAATCTGTTTAAGGTATGTTTATATGTATTTATTGTGGAAAGAATAATGGGGATTTATTTGAGGTGTTTAAAAAACTCATTCAAACTATCTTCCCAATGTGGAATATTCAGATTGTAAATTGATTTTATTTTACCTTTATTCAGAACGCTGTAGAATGGTCTTTTAACGGGAGTTGGGTAATCTTTCGATTCAATGGGATTGAT
>MENE01000136.1:15817-29499 GCA_001769005.1 Bacteroidetes bacterium GWA2_31_9b
GCAATTGCACGAGCAAAATCATACCAACTACAAACTCCTTCATTTGAATAATGATATAATCCCGGTACAAAATTTTTACTTTTTTCTGATTGATAAATTATTTGAACAATAGCATCTGCCAAATCATGTGCATATGTTGGTGTTCCTATTTGATCAAAAACTACATTTAACTGATCTTTTTCTTTTGATAATTTGTGAATAGTTTTTGCAAAATTATTACCAAAAGTGGAATATAACCAAGATGTTCTAATAACAATAGCATTTTCATATTTTAAAGCTATTTTTTCTCCTTCTTCTTTTGATTTTCCATATACCGATTGGGGATTTGTCGGCACCTCCTCAGTATAAGGTTGAGATGAGTTTCCATCAAAAACATAATCGGTAGAAATATGAATAAGCCTTGTTTTATATGCTTTTATGGAGTCAATAATCCCTTTTACACATTTTGAATTAACACTATATGCTTTTTCAGACTCTGTTTCTGCTTTATCAACCTGAGTATATGCAGCACAATTTATTATATAATTATAAGGATGATCGGTTAAATATTTTTTCAGGAAAATGGTATTTGTCAAATCCAATGTATCAACATCTGTAAAAACTACATTTACTGATTTCTCAATTTTGAAATTATCTGAATTATAGATTGCTTTCAACTCATTCCCAAGCTGGCCATTTGCTCCTGTAACTAAAATATTTATTGTACTCATTTACTTTTATGTTTAAAAGTTAAAGTTTTTTTCTGCTTCAGTAAAAGATGGAAGAACTCTATCTTTCGGAGAAACAATTGCCTTTTCTAAATCAATTTTCCAATCAATATTTAATTGCGAATCGTTAAAGTTGATTCCTCTTTCTGACTCAGAATTATAATAACCATCTGTTTTATATAAAACAATTGCAGTTTCGCTTAGAACAGAAAATCCATGAGCAAATCCATGAGGAATATAAAGTTGAGTTTTATTTTCGCATGATAACTCTATCCCAAAATATTTCCCAAAAGTTGGTGATTTTTCTCTGATATCAATAGCAATATCATAAATTTTGCCTTGCATAACCCTCACCAGTTTTGATTGTGAAAATGGTGCCAGTTGATAATGCAAACCACGAATTGTCCCGTATACAGATTTTGATTGATTATCCTGAACAAAATCAACTGGAATGTATTGTTCAAGCTTTATTTTATTGTAACTCTCAAAAAAATAACCTCGTGTATCTTCAAAAACCTGAGGTTTGATTATTAGCAACCCTTCTATGTTAGTTGATAAAATTTGCATATTAAAAAATATTATTCGTTTGCGATTTTAAGTAGATATTCTCCATACTGATTATTCTTTAATTCATTACCAAGCTGAATTAACTTTTCTTTATTAATAAATCCCATTTTATAAGCTATTTCCTCAATACAAGCGATTTTTAATCCTTGACGTTGCTCAATTGTAGAAATATAATTTGATGCCTGTAAAAGGCTTTCGTGTGTTCCGGTATCTAGCCATGCAAAACCTCGCCCTAATAATTCTACCTGTAATCTATTTTCATTTAAATATAATCTGTTTAGATCCGTTATTTCTAATTCACCCCGTTTACTGGGTTTAAGATTTTTTGCTTTTTCAATTACATCGTTCGAATAAAAATACAATCCTGTTACAGCATAATTTGATTTTGGTTTTTCAGGTTTTTCTTCAAGGCTAATAGCTTTACTATTTTTATCAAACTCAACAACACCATATCTCTGAGGATCATTAACATAATAACCAAAAACTACTGCTCCATCTTTAATATTAGCCGCACGTTCGAGTACTTTTCTAAAACCATAACCATAGTAAATATTATCTCCCAGAATAAGACAAACATTATCGTTTCCAATAAACTTTTCTCCAATAATAAATGCCTGTGCTAGTCCATCGGGTGATGGTTGAATTTCATAAGATATTTTTAATCCCAGTTGATTTCCATTTCCTAAAAGATCCTCATACAAATGAATATCTTTGGGTGTTGAAATAATTAATATGTCTTTAATTCCTGCAAGCATTAATACCGATAATGGATAGTATATCATCGGTTTATCATAAATTGGAATAATTTGTTTCGAAATGCTTTTGGTTATAGGATACAATCGGGTTCCGGCTCCTCCGGCAAGTATAATTCCTTTCATTTTGTTTTAGCTATTATGTTTAAAATACTCTATTGTTTTTATTAAACCTTCGTTTAGTTTTACATTTGGGTACCAGTTATTTAGTATATCTTTCGCTTTTGTAATATTAGGTTGTCTTTGTGTAGGATCATCTTCAGGAAGTGGCATATGAACAATTTTCGATTTTGATCCGGTAATTTGTAGTACTTGTTCAGCAAGTTCAAGTATAGTAAACTCATCGGGATTTCCAATATTTATTGGCCCGGTAATATTATCATCGGTATTCATTAAACGGATTAATCCTTCAACCAAATCGTCGATATATTGAAAACTACGTGTTTGTTTACCATCACCAAAAATTGTTATATCCTGATTTTTTAATGCTTGAACAATAAAATTTGAAACAACACGGCCATCATTAGCATTCATTCCTGGGCCATAAGTATTAAATATTCGTGCAATTTTTATACGTACATTGTTTTGATAATGATAATTCACAAAAAGGGATTCTGCACATCGCTTTCCTTCATCGTAGCATGATCGTTTACCTATAGGGTTGCAATTACCCCAATATTCTTCGGTTTGTGGATGTATAATCGGATCGCCATAAACTTCACTTGTCGATGCTTGTAATACTTTGGCGTTAATTCGTTTTGCCAGCCCAAGCATATTTATAGCACCCATTACCGATGTTTTAATTGTTTTTATTGGATTATGCTGATAATGTACAGGTGAAGCAGGGCAGGCCAAATTAAATATTTCATCAACCTCTACTAAAAAAGGCATGGTAATATCATGTCGTATTAATTCAAAATAGGGATTTTTAGTTAAGTGAACAACATTTTTTTTTGAGCCTGTAAAGAAATTATCGAGACAAATTACCTCATTTCCTTCATTTAATAAACGTTCACAAAGATGAGACCCAATAAAACCGGCACCACCGGTAACTAATATTTTTTTCATTTCCTAAATATGAAGATTACATGTAACTCTCTTAATGCTATACATTTATGATTTTTGCTTGTTATTGTAAATATACAAAAAGCATACGGTATAATATATCAACAGTTTACTTTTTTGCTTATTTGTAATTATTTGACTTATTACTTTAAAAGTTTGAATCCGATTTTTTAATTTATTATAAATCAGCTATTTCATTTTTTTTATAACTCAAAAATATTTCACGAACATACTAAGAATTTTATAAAATTTATTATTCTAACTGAATTTCTCCGTAAAAATTAAAGATTTTTAACTTTTAATTTTTAATCCGTTACCGTTATTTAATTACATATCTTAAAATTGTTTTAGTTAGTAACTCATATTTTTATTTGAGGATTATAATTTCCGGTTTAGTGATTTTTATCTTGTTTTATGTTTAAAAACTCAAACGTTAAAATATTGTTTTGTAACATATTATAATAGAGATGAATTGCCTAAAGCTTATGAACAATCATTTTATGAGTAAAATATTTCGAATATTTTTAGTAAGATTGACCTTAAAGCGTTTTTTAGTATCTTTATTTTTAAATAATTAAATAAAAATTATATTTTTGCATTCTGTTAAAAACTATAAATAATGTCTAACCTATTAAAAGTAATTAAATTAAATTAAATGATTGAAAACGAAGAAAACAAAGCTGTAGACCAAATTGAGAATGTTGATCAGCAGGGACAGGTTGTGGTTGAAGAAACTGCAAAAGCAAAAACTAAAGCAAAAGTTGCTAAAGTTACAAAATCTGTTATTGAATATGCTACTCCTACCGAAGATTTCGATTGGGAAAACACACGAAAAGATGGTGGAGCTTACCCAAAAGCTACACAAGATGAGTTTGAAAAACTATACGACAAAACTCTTTCTACAATAACTGAAAACGAAGTAATAGATGGTACTGTGGTATCACTTAACAAACGTGAAGTTGTTATTAACATTGGTTACAAATCAGAAGGTGTTGTAAGTTTAAACGAATTCCGTTACAATCCTAACTTAAAAGTTGGTGATAAAGTTGAAGTATATGTTGAAAGTCAGGAAGACAAAGATGGTCAGTTAGTACTTTCACATAAAAAAGCAAGAGCGCTTCGCTCATGGGATCGAGTTAACGAAGCTCTTGAAAAAGACGAAATTATTCAGGGATACATTAAATGTCGTACTAAAGGTGGTATGATCGTTGATGTATTCGGTATTGAAGCTTTCTTACCTGGTTCACAAATTGATGTGAAACCTATTCGTGATTACGATATTTATGTTGATAAAACCATGGAATTTAAAGTGGTTAAAATCAATCATGAATTTAAAAATGTTGTTGTTTCTCACAAAGCTCTTATTGAAGCTGAACTTGAACAACAAAAGAAAGAAATTATTGCTAAACTAGAAAAAGGACAAGTTCTTGAAGGAACTGTTAAAAATATTACTTCTTATGGAGTATTTATCGACTTAGGTGGTGTTGATGGTTTAATTCACATTACCGATTTATCATGGGGTCGTGTAAATCATCCTGAAGAAATCGTTCAGTTAGATCAAAAATTAAATGTTGTAATTCTTGATTTTGATGATGATAAAAAACGTATTGCATTAGGTTTAAAACAATTAACTCCTCATCCATGGGATTCTTTAAGTAAAGATCTTAAAGTAGGCGATTCTGTTAAAGGAAAAGTTGTTGTTATGGCCGATTATGGTGCATTTGTTGAAATAGCACAAGGTGTTGAAGGTTTAATTCACGTTTCTGAAATGTCTTGGTCACAACATTTACGTAGTGCTCAGGAATTCTTAAAAGTAGGAGACGAAGTTGAAGCTCAAATTCTTACCCTTGACAGAGATGAACGTAAAATGTCATTAGGTATTAAACAACTTAAATCTGATCCTTGGAGCAATATCGACGAAAAATATGCAATGGGAAGCAGACATTCTGCTACTGTTCGTAACTTTACAAATTTTGGAGTATTTGTTGAAATTGAAGAAGGTGTTGATGGTTTAATTCATATTTCTGACCTTTCTTGGACAAAGAAAATTAAACACCCAGCTGAATTTACAGCAATTGGAGAAAAAATCGACGTAGTTGTTCTTGAAATCGATAAAGAAAACCGTAGATTAAGTTTAGGTCATAAACAACTTGAAGAAAATCCATGGGATGTTTTTGAAACAGTATTTACTGTAGGTTCAGTTCACGAAGGAACAATTGTTGAAGTATTCGACAAAGGTGCTGTTGTTGCTTTACCATATGGTGTTGAAGGTTTTGTTACTCCTAAACATCTTGTTAAAGAAGACGGAAAAGCTGGAAAAGTTGACGAAAAATTAGAATTTAAGGTAATAGAGTTTTCTAAGTCAGCAAAAAAGATTATCTTGTCTCACAGTAGAATTTTTGAAGACGAAAAGAAAGAAACTGAAGAAACAGAGAAAAAAACAAAAACTACTGCAACAAAAAAAGCTGTTAAAAAAGTAAAATCAAACTTAGAAAAAACAACTTTAGGCGATATCTCTGAATTAGCAAGTCTTAAAACAGAAATGGAAGAAGAGCATAAGAAAGAAGTAGCTGAGAAAAAAGCTGAAATGGACGCTAAAGAAGAAAAGAAAGCTAAAGCTGCTAAAGTTGCTAAAACAAAAAAAGAACCTAAAGAAGATTCAGCAGAATAGTTAGTTAATCTAATATAAGTTACAATGGAATTCAAGATTGAAAAACTGGAAAAATATACTTTAATTCAAGTATTGGAAGAAAAACTGGACACAAATGTTGCTCCAAGTCTTAAATCCGAATTGGTTTTAATTTCCGGAAAAGGAGAAAAAAACATTATACTTGATTTAAGTAATTGCCGCTATTGCGACTCATCTGGTTTAAGCGCTATTCTTGTTGCAAATCGTTTGTGTAAAAATGCAAATGGTACTTTTGTTCTTACAGGTTTAAACGAAGCTGTTGACAGATTAATTACCATTTCGCAATTAGACACTGTTCTTAATATTGCATACTCTGCTGAAGAAGCAGTTGATATTGTTATTGATAATGAAGAAAATAAAAAATAATAAAGTTTAGAACTTTAAATATTGACATTTGAATTAACAATATTAGGAAGTAGCTCTGCTATTCCAACTTCTAAAAGAAACCTTACCGCTCATGTACTCAATGTACATGAGCGGTTTTTTTTAATCGATTGTGGCGAAGGTACTCAACTTCAGCTCCGACGAAATAAAATTCGTTTTGGGAAAATTAACCATATATTTATTAGCCATCTTCATGGTGATCATATTTTTGGGTTATTTGGGTTAATTTCTACTTTTAACATGCTTAAAAGAGATACCGATCTTCATATATATTCTCATCAGGAACTAGAGCGAATATTAACTGAGCACATTCAATTTTTCGAACGAAATCTGGCTTATAAAATTGTTTTTCATCATATAAAACCAGAAAAAAATGAGTTGATTTACGAAGATGAAAAGATTACTGTTGAAACTATACCTTTAAAACATAGAGTTCCTACATGTGGTTTTTTATTTAAAGAGAAGCCTCATTTAAAAAATATAAAAAAAAATGTTGTAGAAAAATATCAAATTCCAATTAGTGAAATTCAAAAAATAAAAGAGGGTAACAATTACCTTTTTCACGATAAAATTATTCCAAACACAGAACTTACAATTCCTGCTTATAAGCAACGTTCGTATGCATACTGCACAGATACAGCATATTCAGAAAAGATTATTCCAATAATTTCAAATGTTGACATTCTTTTTCATGAAACTACATTTGCAAATAATTTTAAAAAGCTTGCAAAAGAAACTTTCCATTCTACTGCAGAACAAGCTGCAAGTATTGCTAAACAAGCAAATGTTACAAAATTAATTATTGGCCATTTTTCTGCTCGTTATAAAAATGTGGAAATAATTTTACAACAGTCAAAAGCTGTTTTTGAAAATACCTTTGTTGCCGAAGATGGCGAAAAATATAAGGTTGATTTACAAAGAGAGTAGTTCAAAAATCTTTTTAACTTCTCAATCTATAATATTATCTTTGCCTGAAATAGAAAAATTGCATTAAAAAACCGATTATGCACGAAAAAATAATAATCCTTGACTTTGGATCTCAATATACACAACTAATTGCAAGACGTGTTCGTGAACTGAACGTATATTGCGAAATTTATCCTTTCAACAAATTTCCAATTCCCGATAATACAACAAAAGGTGTTATTCTCTCAGGAAGCCCTTTTTCTGTAAGAGACGCAAACGCACCTTACCCCGATTTATCAAATATTAAAAGCAAATACCCTTTATTGGGAGTTTGTTATGGAGCACAATTCCTGGCTCACAATTTTGGAGGTGAAGTACTTCCTTCAAAACATCGTGAATATGGTCGTGCCCGATTAAATTATGTCGATCAAGAATCGGATTTAATGAAAGGTATTGAATTAAATTCTCAGGTTTGGATGTCGCATGGTGATACAATAACTAAAATACCGGATAATTACCAGATAATTACCAGTACTTCTGACGTGAAATTTGGAGGTTTTAAAATTTCAAATGAACAAACATATGGAATTCAGTTTCATCCGGAAGTATATCATACAGAGCAAGGAAAACAATTACTTGAAAATTTTATAGTTGGAATCTGCAAATGCAAACAGGATTGGTCTCCGGCTGTTTTTGCTGATGAAACAATTAAAGATCTTCGCAATAAACTTGGTAATGATAAAGTATTACTTGGTTTATCGGGAGGTGTTGATTCTTCAGTTGCTGGTGTGCTTTTACATAAAGCTATTGGAAAAAATCTAACATGTATTTTTGTTGATAACGGACTTTTACGCAAAAATGAATTTGAAAAAGTACTTGAATCATATAAAGACATGGGCTTAAATGTAATAGGAGTTGATGCTAAAAACCAATTTTTATCACAACTAAAAGGTATTGTTGAACCTGAAGAAAAAAGAAAAATTATTGGTCGCGTATTTATTGAAGTATTCGATCAGGAAGCTCATAAAATTAAAGAAGTTAAGTGGTTAGCTCAGGGTACAATTTATCCTGATGTTATTGAATCTATTTCAGTAAATGGACCTTCAGCAACAATAAAATCACACCACAATGTTGGAGGATTACCCGAAAAAATGCATTTAAAAGTGGTAGAACCATTACGATTACTATTTAAAGATGAAGTCCGCAGAGTTGGAACTTCTATAGGCATTAAAGACGATTTGTTAAACCGACATCCATTTCCTGGTCCTGGTTTAGCAATTCGAATATTAAGCGATATTACTCCTGAAAAAGTGAGAATATTACAAGAAGTTGACGATATTTTTATTGAAGGATTAAAACAAGCAGATCTTTATAAAAAAGTTTGGCAGGCTGGTGTTATATTACTTCCCGTTCAATCTGTAGGTGTAATGGGCGACGAAAGAACATACGAAAATGCTGTTGCATTGCGTGCTGTATCTTCAACCGATGGTATGACAGCCGATTGGTCGCATTTACCTTATGAATTTCTTGCTGACATTTCAAATAAAATAATTAATAATGTAAAAGGAATAAATAGGGTAGTTTATGATATAAGCTCTAAACCACCAGCTACTATTGAGTGGGAATAGTTGATTTTATATTCTTAATTTGAATTTTTAAAACTCATTTATTAAAATGAAAGAATCAAAAATCTTAATCGAGTACGAAGGTTTTTTTAGCCATTTTATTGTAAATGAGTTAATTCAAAATTTATATAAAATAAATAAGGCAAACAAATTCCAAACAACAGTATTTAAAAAAGTATTGGTTGTAATGATCGAAATGTTGGAAAACAATTACAACTACATCGAATCTATTAAATTTGACCTTCCTGAAGATATTAAAAGTCCTTACTTCAAAATAGTACAAACATCTAAAGGAATCGAAATAGAGTCCTCTAATCCATTGAAATACGAGCATCTTGATGATTTAAAATCAAGAATAAACGAGATTAATAAATGCAACAGACAAGAAATTAAAGAGTTTTATTTAAAAACTCTGGTTGCAGGAATGAATACTTCCAAAAAATCGGCAGGTGTAGGGCTTATTCGTATTGCTAAAGTGGCACAGAATAAAATTAAAAGTTCTTTTGATCATTCTGATAATAATTTCTTATATTACACCTTGCAAATAATTGTTAATTATAAAAAAGATACATAAAATATCATGGAAAATCTTTTTATTGAACCAACCGAATTTAGTCCAAAAGTAATTCTTGATGTGAAAAACAAAAGATTTGAACTTTCTGGAGTTTCGCGTCCTGAAGATGTTGTTGCATTTTATGAATCAATTACTTTGAAAGCGGAGGATTATGTTAGTCAAATGCTTAAAAATGAAGACGTCTTAAAAGAACTTACATTTGAATTGACTTTTGATTTAATATATATAAATTCTGCCTCTTCTAAATATATATTACAAATTTTGGACATATTTAAAAAACTATCATTAAAAGGTTCTGTAGTAAATTGCAATTGGTATTACGAAGATGTCGACGACCAAATACTTGAAGATGGTGAAGATTTGTCGGAAGTTATTCGAATGGATTTTAATTTTATTGACCGTAAATAATTTTTTTGATATCAAAAAAACAAAATCATGATAAAAAGGTACACTCAAATATTTTTTATATTATTAATATTCATAATACCTGCAAGAAGTTTTTCACAAACTTTTACTGAAGATATTTACAAATTCAGTAGAGCTATGGGGTATATTTCAAATTTTTATGTTGATACTATAAATGGCCCAAAACTAATTGAAAATGCTATAGTTAATTTACTTAAAGAATTAGATCCCCATTCAGTTTATATTCCAAAAGATGAAGTTAAAGAAATGAACGAACCTCTTGAAGGTAATTTTGAAGGAATTGGAATTCAATTTAATATTTTACATGATACAATTTATGTTATTTCACCCATTTCAGGAGGACCATCAGAAAAAGTGGGTATACGTGCTGGTGATCGAATAATTAGTATTAATGACGAAATAGTTGCGGGAAAAGGAATTTCAAACACAGGTGTTCGTGATCGATTGCTTGGCGAAAAAGGCACAATCGTTATTGTTTCAATTAAGAGAAAAGGTGTTAGTGAATTATTGCAATTTACAATTACTCGTGATAAAATTCCAATTTATAGTGTTGATGCTGCTTATTTAATTGATAAAGAGATTGCATATATCAAGATAAGTCGTTTTGCATCTACAACTGTTGATGAATTTGTAGAAAAAGCTAAAAAGTTAAAAAATGATGGTGCAAAATCATTAATTCTAGATCTTCGTGATAACGGAGGAGGATATCTCGATAAAGCAATTGAACTGGCTGATCATTTTCTTGATGACAAAAAACTTATTGTATATACAGAAGGAATGAGGGTTCCACGTAAAGAAAATTTAGCAACAATCGATGGAATATATCAGGATGGTAATGTTATTGTACTAATTGACGAAGGGTCAGCATCTGCAAGCGAAATTGTTGCCGGCGCAATTCAAGATTGGGACAGAGGTATTATTATTGGGCGTCGTTCATTTGGTAAGGGTTTAGTTCAGCAACAACTGTTTTTACCTGATGGTTCATTGATTCGTTTAACAGTTGCCCGGTATCATACTCCTACAGGAAGAGTAATTCAGAAACCATACGATCAGGGTTTAGAAGAATATGAAAAAGAACTACTTACAAGATATCAACAAGGTGAATTACTGAATAAGGATAGTATTAATTTTCCAGATTCGTTAAAATATTATACTTTACAAAATAAACGTATTGTTTATGGTGGAGGAGGCATTATGCCCGATATTTTTGTTCCTCTTGATACTACATCGGTTACCGAATTTTATAGCAAAATGGTTAGAACCGGAGTGCTTAACTCATTTGTACTCGATTACATTGACAAAAACAGAAAATCGTTAAAATCGAAATACCCAAATTTTAATACGTATCTGCAAAAGTTCGAAGTAACTTCAGAAATGATTGATAATCTTGTAACCTTTGGTGCTAAAAGTAAAATTGAACCTAAAGAAAACGACATTGAAAAATCAAAGCCTGACTTTTCATTAATTATTAAAGCACTTATTGCACGAGATTTATGGGATATGAGTGAGTATTTTCAAATAGTTAATGTTCGGGATAAGGGTTTTAATAAAGCTGTTGAAGTTGTCAAAAACTGGGAAAAATATAATTCAGAAGTTTTAATTAGCAAATAACAAGTTTAGGTTTTTTTATTTATTACAATAACTTTGCAGCATTCAAAAATAAAATGAATGCTAAACGAAATCTTCCTTTGGATAAATAATCATTTCATAGAAGTACTAGGTACTATTATTGGGATATTGTATATATTCTTATCAATAAAGCAAAACATTTGGTGTTGGCCTGCGGGATTAATTACTTCATTATTATATGTTTATGTTTTTTTTATTTCCAAGTTTTATGCCGATATGGGCTTGCAGGTATACTATGTATTTGTTAGCATTTATGGTTGGTATTTTTGGAAATATGGAGGAACAAAGAATAATATTATTGTTAAAGTTTCAACAACAAGTTTTGCCCTCGGAATAAAGTTGTTTTTTATAAATGCAGTTTTATTCGGATTTATTGCATTTATACTGGTTAAATATACCGATTCACCTTTACCATACTGGGATGCATTTACAACTGCTTTAAGTATTGTAGCAACATGGATGCTTGCAAGAAAAATTATTGAACATTGGATACTATGGGTTTTAATAGATTCAGTTTCATTGGCATTATATTTTTATAAAGAGTTATATTCAACAGTTATTCTATTTGCAATATATACAGTTCTTGCAATAATTGGATATTTAGCATGGCGGAAAGATTTAAAAAAGATATAAAACGAATTGTAATTATAGGACCTGAATCAACTGGAAAAACAGAGTTGTCTCAGTTTCTTTCAGCACATTATAATACTGTTTTTGTACCTGAATATGCACGTGAATATATTGAAAATCTTCCTCAACATTATACATATTTCGATATTGAACATATTGCGCGAAAACAAATCGAATTAGAAGCTACTTATTTATCTAAGGCAAATCATCTGTTATTTTACGATACATACTTAATTATCACTAAAGTATGGTTTAAGGTGGTATATAATAAAGTTCCTGAATGGCTCGAAGAAGTTATAAAAGATCTTAAAATTGATTTATTTTTATTGTGTAATACACAACTCCCTTGGATTCCTGATAAAGTAAGAGAAAATGGAGGAGAAATGAGAGAAAAACTTTTTTACATGTATAAATCAGAGCTCGAAAAAAATGCTTTTAATTACGAAGTAATAACTGGTATTGGTAACGATAGATTTAATAATGCTTTATTCATAGTAGAAAATTTTTTAATGAAGCAAGAAGAGAATTTAATTTGATTAATAAATGTTAGTTTATAAAAATGAATCATTCATTTATTATTTTCTGCCGATCGAAATATTTTTTTTGATTTCTTGTTTTACTTTTTTACTTTTAATTTAAAATAACAATTATAATAGTGTAAAGATTTAAAATATATCTTGATTTACGTGATTATAATGTTAACAAGTGAACCGTTTTTTATTTATATTTGTTTTACTTTAAAAAAAGTTTTAAATTTATAAAACTTGAAATAGATTTAACATAAAGCCAGTATGAGCTTTAACATAGAAGAGCTTTACACAAAAATGAATACAGGGGAGGTTTTGCTTGCCTATAAGGGCAGTATTACTGCCGAACTTATAACTAATGTTTTAGGCGTTGTTGAAACAAAACTAGACCATGTTATTAATAATTCAAGTATTAAGAAAAAAATATACAATGTTTTAGTAGAAAGCCTTCAAAATCTTTATCATCATGTCGACGATTTACCCGAAGATTATAATGGCAAGCTTGATATGCATTTCGGAATTTTTGTAATAGTAAAATCTGGAGAGACATATAAAATTATTACCGGAAACTTTATTAAAAGCGAAAAAATAAAGAAACTAAAAGAACGATTAGATAAAATAAAAACTCTTTCGAAAGAAGAATTAAAAGACTTGTATAAATTTGTACTTAACAATCAGAAATTTTCTGATAAAGGTGGAGGTGGCCTTGGATTAATTGATATCGCAAGAAGAACCGATGGAAAAATTGATTTTGCTTTCGAAGAATATGATCAAAATTTTTCTTTTTTTAGATTAGATGTACTTATTGACTAATAAATATTAAAATTTTTTAAATATATCAACAATATGGAATCAATTTCAATAGAAGGTACTCCAAAAACTCCAACTGTAAATTTTGATGCAGGAACAGGATTAATTGAAATTAAAGGAAGATCAATTCCTGAAAACTCTATCGAGTTCTATCGACCATTGGTTGAATGGCTTGAAGAATATTCAAAAGAACCTCAAAAGCTTACAACCGTAAATATTCAACTTGAATATTTTAACACTAGTTCATCAAAGTGTATTTTAGATGTTTTCAAAAAACTTGAAACAATTAAAAAAGCACGAAATGAAGTTGTTATTAACTGGTATTACGAAGAGGACGACGAAGATATGCTTGAAGCTGGTGAAGACTATGAGTCAATTATTCGTATTCCAT
>MENE01000136.1:29511-30990 GCA_001769005.1 Bacteroidetes bacterium GWA2_31_9b
AAGTAGTAGATTAATTTGATTTGAAAAATTATTAAAGATGCAGAATAATACTATTCTGTTGCTTTTCACATTTATAATTTAAAACTACAGACTAAGCACTGTTTTATAATTTACAGTTGTTTAAACGTATTTACAAACAAAAAGAGAATTGAAACTATTTCAATTCTCTTTTTGTTTTATTATAACTAGTAAATTTAGAATAAAAAACATTGTTTAATTATTCATCCTTTTATTCTCAAAGAAATCAAGTGACTTTTTAAATAATCTGAAATATAATATTATGAACAATGTTAATGTTGAAAACCACATTATTGCTATGTTAACCCAAAAAGTATTGAAGTATTTACCAAATACTTGTTTTCTTGGTGCATAGAAATGAGCTTTTATAAAAGTATTTGATGGATCTAAGAAAATCGGATCAATTTTTTGAAATAGCTCTCCATCGTATTCAATAATTCTGTTAATTTCATTTGTATTTCTTAGGAGTTCGGATAAGCTTTCATTGTTGAATTCTCTTTTTATTTTCATGAAATTTTCACGATCTTCAGGAGATTTTTGCAAATTTGAAATTAACTGATCTTTTAATCCATTTGCCTTATTATATAGTTTTACATAATATTTATTTAAAACTTCAAGATAATTTTTAACAGAGAGTATTACATCTTTATCAATTTTATCGATATATAATTTATCGAGATCTTTAAAAGCTACAATTTTTCCAGATTCTGTTTGTAATTCTTTCCCAATTTCATTTCGCAGAAGCTCAATATTTTCCTTAATCTCAACTTCTTTATCAGAGTTATCAATATTTCTTTCTAAAAAAGATACTTTATTATTTAATGTTCGAATCCAGTAATTCTTTTTAAAATCAGAAATACTCATAGCTTTATCAAAACCATAAAACTGCTTCTCGTATTTGTTTTCTTTAAACTGAAGTACGGCTAATGCCTCATATGCCCATCGTGCAGTAATAATTTCACCATAAACAGGAATATCACGTGGATTTGATATGTTTGGATTCAATTTCTCAAATTTTACAATTATACCGCTTAATATCAATTGAGGAATAATTAAGAAGGGTATTAAAATATAAATTGTAATAACAGTTTTAAAACTATCTGAAATAACTAATCCCATCATATTTGAAAAACACCAGGCGCTAAAAAGAACCAGCCAATATTCTAAATACATTCCTTTTATTTCCATTATCGAATTACCAATAATTACAAAAACAAATGATTGTATTGCAGATAGAGTAAATAAAACTGTAATTTTTGAGTATAAGTAACTTGCCCAGCTTAAATTTAAAAATGCCTCACGTTTTAAGATTTTTCTGTCTTTAATAATTTCTTCGGCACTTACAGTTAAACCTATAAATAAACCAACAATTACTGACATAAAAATATATACAGGCAAATTGCTATTCTCGCTTAAGCTGTAACCTATAACATTTCCAACATTAACATTGTAATATTTAAT
>MENE01000137.1:0-33889 GCA_001769005.1 Bacteroidetes bacterium GWA2_31_9b
TATGTACAGGGATGTAATTTTATCAACAAATGATTTCCCAATTAAAATGACTGCATGTACTCCTTGTTTCAGGCGCGAAGCAGGATCGTATGGAAAAGATGTTCGAGGATTAAACCGTTTGCATCAGTTTGATAAAGTTGAGATTGTTCAGATTCAGCATCCCGAAAAATCATATCAGGCACTTGAAGAAATGGTTAAGCATGTTGAAAGTCTTGTAAAATTATTAAAATTGCCATATCGTATTTTACAGTTATGTGGAGGAGATATGAGTTTTACTTCAGCACTAACGTATGATTTCGAAGTGTATTCAGCTGCTCAGGATAAATGGTTAGAAGTAAGCTCTGTTTCAAACTTTGAATCTTATCAGGCAAACCGATTAAAATTAAGATTCAGAGACGAAAATGATAAAAAAACAACATTAGCGCATACCTTAAATGGAAGTGCCCTAGCACTGCCTCGTATTTTAGCTGCTTTACTTGAGAACAATCAAACAAAAGAGGGTATAATTATTCCTGAAGTTCTTAGAAGATTTACTGGTTTCGATATTATTGATTAAGAAATAAATTCATTAAAATTAAAAGGGCGTTCATCGAACGCTCTTTTTTGTTATCATGCAATTTTTAATATTTGAAATTTATTCGTATTATTCGTTTTATACATAAAATCTATAGCTATGAAATTGTCTTTAATTTTCGTGAGTTCAATTTTTTTATTGATTACATCGTGCACTAATAAAAAAGTTGAAACAAAAGAGCTGGACAAGCTTATTTCAATAACCGATAGTTTAATGAATAAAGTTACTATATCTAAAACACAGTTTCTCGATAGCATTTATTCTCTTTCGGGCAAAGAGCTTCAAAACACTATTTCTCAAGGTCGTATTAACTATAAGGATTCAATCTATTTCTATAATTTACTGACAAAAACCTCACGAAAGCTTAATGATATTTTTACATATTCTCACAAAGAAATTTTATTTTCTCAGGATGTTCTTGTTTCATTAAAAGAAGAAATTATTGAAAATGGCGAGATTTCAGAATCAATTAAAAAGGACATTGAGAATGAAAAAGAAATATTAAAATTGTTGATTTCCAGAACAGATTCAAGTATTATTTTAATGAATGAATCTATCGACGAGATTTATAAATTTTTAGGTGATACTTTTGCTCTTGTTACTCCAAAAGCTCAAGTAAAATGAAAGATTTGAATAAATCATATCTTTTTGCAGGTTTAACAATTCTTTTTTGGGGAACTTCGGCTTCTGCATTTAAGATAGGATTAAAATATACCGATTATATACAATTGTTGTTTTTTTCAATTTTTACTGCTGTTCTGATATTGTTTATTATTCTTATTTTTCAGAATAAGCTGCATTTACTAAAAAATCAAACAAAAACAGATTATTTTAACTCTGCATTCATAGGATTTTTAAATCCCTTTTTATATTACACAGTTCTGTTTAAGGCATATTCATTGCTTCCTGCACAAATAGCACAACCCTTAAATTTTATATGGCCCATTACGCTTGTTCTCTTATCGATACCAATTCTTAAGCAATCATTAAAATTAAAAAGCTTCTTAGCACTATTAATAAGTTTTGCAGGAGTTTTCTTAATTTCATCCGAAGGACAGATATTTAATTTTAATCTTTCAAGTCCTTTGGGAGTTTTCTTAGCTTTAGGTAGCTCAATTGTTTGGTCGCTATTTTGGTTATTCAATATGAAAGATAAGCGCGACGAAGTTGTAAAATTGTTTTTAAATTTTTTCTTCGCACTTATATTTATTTCAATTTTAGCATTGTATCAGAATGCATTCGAAAGTTTTAGTAAAAATGGATTCTTAGCTTCAATTTATATTGGATTTTTTGAAATGGGCATAACTTTTGTGTTGTGGCTTAAAGCATTACAATTTGCAGGGAGAACCGATAAAATTAGCAATCTGGTTTATCTTACTCCTTTTTTTTCATTGTTATTTATTCATTTTGTTTTACACGAGAAAATATATTTAACAACTATATTTGGACTAATTTTAATTATTTTAGGAATATTAATTCAGAACAGAAAATCAAAATTTGAAAATGAAAACATTTAAAACAAATTATCTGATATTGATGATTATAATATCATCAGTACTTACTTTCAATTCATGTGAAAGAGAAAAAATTTTTCCTGAAGCCGATAACTCTGTAGAGGAACTATACAATATAATGGATTATTATTATTTATGGAATGATTCTCTTCCTACTGTTGATGTTGAAGACTATTCAAAACCTGAAGATTTGCTTGAAGCATTGCGATATACACCCCGTGATAAATGGAGTTATATAAGTACAAAGCAAGAAGAGAGTCAGTATTACGATGAGGGTACATATACAGGTCATGGATTTTCATATTCGGCCGACATGGATGGTAAAATTCGAATTTCCTATTTATTTGAATCTTCAAGCTTAAATGATGCAGGTATTAAAAGAGGATGGATAATTAATAAAATAAACGGAACTCCAATTGATGAAAATTCTGATGTCAGCAGTTTATTAGGGGCTTCAACAATTGGTGTAACAAATAGCTTCGAATTTGAATCTCCTGCCGGAACAATATTAAATCAATCGTTTAGTAAAGAACTAATTACAATCAATACTGTTCTTCATAAAAGTGTAATTACAGTTGACACCAAAAAAGTTGGATACCTAGTTTTTGAGAGTTTTATCAATCCGTCAATCGATGAACTTACTGATGCATTTATATATTTTAAAGCTGAAAATGTTACTGATTTAATTGTCGATTTAAGATATAATGGTGGAGGACTTATGAGTGTAGTTGAACATTTAGCATCGCTAATAATCCCTGACAGGTTAAATAATCAGTTGTTTCTTACTTATATTCATAATCACGATCTTACATCAGAAAATTTCAGCTACAATTTTAAGTTAAGCTCATATTCGTTAGGTCTCGAAAAAGTTTATTTTATTGCAACAAATGGTTCAGCTTCTGCAAGCGAAGCTATTATTAATGGATTAGATCCATATCTTGATATTTTAATTATTGGTGATGATTCGTATGGTAAACCTGTAGGGATGTATTCTTTTGAAAGTAATGTGTCCGACTATGTTTATGTTCCAATTACTTTTAAAATTATCAATAGTGCTGGTTATGGAGAATATTATGATGGTTTAACAGCCGATGCATATGCTGATGATGATCTTACACACGATTTTGGTGATGTGAATGAAAGCTCTTTAGCCGAAGCATTATATCATATTCGAAATGGAAGTTTTAGCAGTAAAAAATCAAAATTAACAATTAAAAGACAACCCAAAAAAGAAATAAGAACTCCAAAAGATGAGCTTGGTGCGTACTAAAAAAATAAACGAACGAATTATTTTAGGAATTGATCCGGGAACTACTATAATGGGTTATGGATTAATTCAAACAAAAGGGAATGATGCTTCTCTTATTGTTCTTGGAGTTATTAATCTTCGTAAATTCGATGATCATTATCTAAAGCTCAAACATATTTTCGAAAGGATTACTGGCCTTATAGATCAATTTCATCCTGACGAGTTAGCTATTGAGGCTCCTTTCTTTGGAAAAAATGTACAATCCATGCTAAAGCTCGGTAGGGCCCAGGGTGTTGCTATAGCTGCAGGCCTCTCTCGTTCACTTCCAATATTTGAATATGCTCCCAGAAAAATTAAAATGTCAATTACGGGACAGGGAAATGCTTCAAAAGAACAAGTTGCTTTATTGTTAAAGAGCTTATTGAAAATTAAAGAATTACCTTCTGATTTGGATGCTACGGATGGATTAGCAGCTGCAATGTGTCATTTTTATCAGACAAATAAACCTGTAAGTACAGGCGATTTTAAAAGCTGGAAAGATTTTATAAATAAAAACCCGGGACGAATAAAAAAAATAACCGGTTAGTTAACCGGTTATTTTTTTATATTTTGATTTAATTTATTATTGCAATTGGAATAAAATTGGAATAGTAAATGATACTTTTACAGGTCTACCTCTTTGTTTCCCAGGAACCCATTTTGGTGAAGATTTCACAACACGAATAGCTTCTTTGTCTAATGCAGGGTCAACACCACGAACTACCTGAACATTCGCTATTGAACCGTCTTTATCAACTACAAAACTTATGTAAACTCTACCACTAATTCCATTTTCCTGTGCGATAACTGGATATTTTGAATTTGCTTGACAAAAGTTTCTGAATGATTCAATACCTTGTCCTTGAAATGTAGGCATGTCTTCAACTACTAAGAATATTTGTTGCTCATCAACAACTTCTTCTTCTTCTTCAAACTCTACAATTTGAACTTGTGTAGCCTCATCAGATTCAGTATCGTCGAGCAATAATTCGTCATTTATCTCTACGTCATCCTGAACGATATTAATAACTTCAGTATTTTGAACTGGAGGTGGAGGTGGAGGTGGCTCATTTAATTGTCTTGTAATTGGAATTATTTCTTCTTCAAGATCCATATTATCAAGCTTACCCAAATCACCTAAATCTGCAGGCCTAGATGTCCATTCGAAAGCTAGTAATACTGCACCAAGTGCTATTACAAACCCAATTTGATGAAACAACCCTTTTTTGTTCTCCAAATTTGCTTTATCTGTTTTTTTTATTTCCATATAGTCTGTTTTTTGAGAGCCTAAAAATAATCATTATTAAACTGTTTTTCAAAATTTTTTTTAATTTTTTTTTATTTTTTTTAATTTTTAACTTCTAAAATTTTTTTACGATATTTAATAAGTTTAGTTTCAATATTTCATAAATAAATTCAGTTATTCCGGATACATTTTGAACGTAATATTTATCTAATTATTTTATTAAACCAGATAATAATAAATTCCATTTCTAAAAAAAATGATGTATTTTCGCTAAGATTTATAATATGGGGCATTAGCTCAGTTGGCTAGAGCGTTTGACTGGCAGTCAAGAGGTCGACGGTTCGATTCCGTTATGCTCCACTAAAATATTGCAAATTGAAAAGGAATGATTTAATGTCATTCGTTTTTGGTCAACAATCTTAATTAATAAACTGTTTTTCTCTAAATTCTGAACCTTCTTTCCATTTTGGAAAAATACTATCATTAGCAAGCTCATAACCAACTCTGAAAAGAATTTTTGCATCATCTGCTATCCCGGAAAAATCCCAAATAGTTGAATCGTATTGATCTGTAGGCTTATGATAAAAATTCGTAAGCCATTCTTTCTCCATTTTTGCAGCCCACTCTTTACCATGTTCTCTGCTGTCACAATTTCCTCTTGCAAATAATGCTGGAACACCAACTTGGGCAAAACTAAAATGATCTGCTCTGTAATACATTCCTGTATGAGCATTTGGATCGCTTATTATATATCTATCATATTCGGGAGCTATATTTTCTAAATAATCATCCAGTTCAGATTGTCCGTAACCGGTTATCATAATATCTTTATATCTTCCGTAGGGAAGCATAAGATCATTGTTGATATTAGCTACAGTTTTATTTAATGGATATATAGGATGTTCTGCATAATATTTCGATCCTAATAAACCTTGTTCTTCTGATGAAGGCGAAAAAATAAGTATTGAACGTGATGGACGGGTTTTTAAATTTGAAAAAGCTTCTGCAATTTCAAGCATCCATGCAGTACTTGTACCATTATCAACTGCTCCATTGTAAATAGAATCACCATTTAATGATGGACCAATTCCTAAATGATCCCAATGTGATGAGTAAACAATTATTTCATCTGCACGATCAGTTCCAGGTAAAATTCCTAATACATTTTGTGAAGAAGCAAATCGGTGAATAGAATGCATTGAAAAATTAAGTTGTGCATTTAAGAGAAATGGTTTAAATCCTTTAATTTTTGCTTTTTCTTTAATTTCAGTAAAATCAAGTCCTGCTAATGAAAAAAGTTTTTTTGCAGCATCCAAAGTAATCCATCCTTCTACTGCACACATCGACATATAATTATCTTCTGGCTGAAGATATAATTTTGGAATGGTTGCTCCATTTAAAACAACTCCCCATGGATAACCGGCTGGTTCAGTTTCGTGAATAATTAAAATTCCTTTTGCACCCTGACGTGCAGCTTCTTCATATTTATATGTCCAACGTCCGTAATAGGTCATAGCATTGCCCTTAAAAAAATCATCCTGATTTGTTCCAAAACTTGGATCATTTACAAAAACAACTACAGTTTTTCCTTTTACATCAATACCTTCATAATCATTCCAATCATATTCTGGTGCAACAATTCCATATCCTGCAAAAACGATTTCAGAGTTTTCAAGTGAAATCTCGTTCACAAGCTGCTTTGAAAATGCTACAAAATCAGTTTTATATGATAATTCCAATGTGTTTTTATTTAAATTGATAATCATTTTATCGTCAGGGGAATCAGTAATTTCGACCATTGGTACTTTTTGCAAATAACTTCCGTTATTTACAGGCTCAAGACCAATTCGTTCGTATTCACGAATTAAGAAATTTATTGCACTGTCTTCGCCTGCTGTAAAAGGTTTTCTACCTTGAAAAGCATCAGAACTAAATTCTTTTACAATGCGAACCATATCGTCGGGTTGAATTGTTTGTTCAGCTTGTTGATAATCATTTAATTGAGTACATGAAATACCATTTAAGAATAAAAAAGCTAAAAGTAGGTTTTTTGAATGTTTTTTCATATCTGGGGACTATTTTTATAATATTGAGCTTCGAAAATAAGTTAATTATTTTGATTTATTAAAATAGACATATTTTTTATTAATTTTAACATTCTAAATCATGAAATATGAAAAAAATGAGTATTGGTTTTTACAGTTTGTTATTATCTGTTCAGGTATTTGCAAATCAAAACATTCAGATAATAACTTCGGAAATTAAAGAAGTAACTGTTTTTCAGCAAGGAGCTCAGATAAACAGAAAAGGAGCAGTTATGCTGAATGATGGAGTTACAGAAATTGTATTTACTGATCTCCCTCAAAATATCGATCAGCGAAGCATTCAGGTTAGCGGAACTGGTAATTTTTCAATCCTGTCAGTAAATTATCAGATAAATTATTTAAAAACACAAATTGAAGCCAAAGATGTTAAAATATTAACTGATAGTTTAAAATTATTGGAATTTAAAAAAAATGAAATTGAAAACAATATTGAGATTTGCCAACAGGAGGAAGTCGTATTGATGGCTAATAAAGTAATTGGTGGCACACAGAATGGTGTAAATGTTGAAACACTAAAAACGGCAATGAATTATTTTCTATCCAAATTAAATGAAATAAAAACGAAAGAGTTAAAACAGAATGTTGAACTAAGAATTATTGATGAAAAAATAACACGTTTACAAAATCAGTTAAATAGTGTACGATCAATAAAAAAAGATCCCATATCCGAAATCATTGTTAAAGTGAATGCTGCTTCCAAAACAAATGCAAAAATAAATTTACGTTATGTAATTTATAATGCAGGGTGGTATCCGGAATATGATATTCGTGCTATAAATATTAATGAGCCGGTAAATCTTATTTATAAAGCAAAAGTTTTTCAAAGTAGCGGAGAGGAATGGAATAATGTAAAACTAACCATATCTACAGGAAATCCTCAGATTAGTGGTGAGAAACCAATAATCTATCCATGGTATGTTAATTTTAAAGAATATTTTGAATATAAAGTTTATGATGAAGTAATTACAGCAAAAGGAATTAAAAGAGAAGAACCTGCTACAGCAAAAAATGAAATTGTTGACTATGATTTAGAAGAGGAAGTAGCAGAATTTAATTCTTTCACTCAATCTACTAATCAAACCAATGTTGAATTTAACATTGACATTCCGTATTCAATACCATCAACTGGTAAGGAATATACTGTTCAGATAAATGAATATAAACTGGATGCTTCTTTTACTTATTATGCAGCACCTAAACTAAATACCGATGCTTTTTTGCTTGCAAAAATTACAGGTTGGGCCGAATATAATCTTTTAGCCGGACAAGCAAATATTTTCTTCGAAGGTACTTTTGTAGGAAATTCTACTATCGATCCAAGTATTACCAGAGATACACTCGACCTTTCGCTTGGTCGCGACCAGTCTATTGTTATTACACGAACAAAAATTAAGGATTTCGAAAGTAAAAAAGTACTGGGTATAAATAAAAAAGAAACTTATGGTTGGGAAATCTCTGTTCGCAACAATAAAAATTCAGCTATTTCACTAATTCTTGAAGATCAATTTCCAATTTCTTCAAATAAAGACATTGAAGTTGAACAAATTGAAAAATCAAATGCTAAGCTCAATGAAACAACCGGTAGGTTAACCTGGGATTTGAAATTAAATTCACTTGAAGCGAAAAATATTCAGGTTAAATATTCAATTAAATATCCCAAGGATAAAATATTAAATATGTAACGTGAATTAGATGTAAGGATCAACTTAACCAATTATATAACACTATTTTGAAATTAAAGATGATTGGGAAAATGGAATAATGGAATAATGTAATAAAATAGGTAGAGGTGACTTCCCCATTTTTGCATCATTCCAATATTCCAGTTCTACAATAAATTTCTTTATAGTTTTATTTTTTATTGTCCGGCAAACTCCATTAAAAAAGCCTTTATAAATCCATCGATGTTTCCATCAAGGACATCTTGCACGTTCCCAGTTTCAAAGCCTGTGCGAACATCTTTTGCTAATTTATACGGATGAAGAACATAATTACGAATTTGCGATCCCCATTCAATTTTTTTCTTTGCACCTTCAATTATCGCTCTTTCGTCCTGTTGTTTACGAAGTTCAATTTCGTACAACTGCGACTTCAATAGTTTTAAAGCATTTTCTTTGTTATTTAACTGGGATCGTGTTTCCTGGTTTTCAATAACAATTCCTGAAGGTATATGTCTTAAACGAACAGCCGTTTCTACTTTATTTACATTTTGCCCACCTGCTCCACTCGAACGGTAGGTTTCAAATTCAATATCTGCAGGATTAATAACAATTTCAATGGTATCATCTATTACAGGAGAAACATATACAGATGCAAACGATGTATGTCTTTTACCATTTGAATCAAAAGGAGATATACGAACCAACCGGTGTACTCCATTTTCACCTCTTAAATATCCATAAGCATATTCTCCCTCAAATTCAAGTGTTACAGTATTAATACCAGCTTCGTCACCTGCCTGATAATAAACTTCTCTTACTTTGTAATTGTTTCGTTCTCCCCAACGAATGTACATACGCATAAGCATTTCAGCCCAATCATGACTTTCGGTTCCACCTGCTCCAGGGTTAATTTGTAAATACGCTCCAAGTTTATCTTCCTCCTTACGTAACATATTTTTTAACTCGAGATTTTCAACAATGGCGATT
Organism: Bacteroidetes bacterium GWA2_31_9b; assembly: GCA_001769005.1. GTDB lineage: Bacteria > Bacteroidota > Bacteroidia > Bacteroidales > UBA12077 > UBA12077. Next base: position 9,376 of record MENE01000137.1, read on the forward strand.
ACCGATTTGTATTGATTCTCAACTTCAGATTCTTCAATTTCTCCATCTTTATAGAAGTCAATGGCTAGTTTTAACTCATTTATTTGAGTTTCAATTATTTTAAATGCAGTTGTCCATTCTTTTAAACTGGCAATATATTTTAATTGTTTTTCGGCTTCAGATGGGTCGTTCCAGAAGTTGGGAGCTTGCGTTTTTTGTTCTTCTTCGTCAATGCGAATTAACTTATTTTCGATGTCAAAGATGCCTCCTAAGCGCATCTTTTCGCTTTTCAAGATCTTTAAATTGTTCGGTTAAAATCATTTATTCTTTTTTGAAAAACAAAAGTAGCAAATATGCAATCATTGTCAAAAAAGAATATATAAAAAAAGGAACCCGAAAGTTCCTTTTAAATTATTATAAGGGTTAAAGTTTAGTATCCACCACTATTTTCAAGTTTTTCCATTTCTTTGTCAAAAGTTTCTTTGTATTTTTCGTAATCGTAATCAACTTTTAATCGTTGATCTTTTGAAAGTTTGTTGTTTAAAGCTTCTTCTAAAGCATCAACACTCATTTCAATAGCTACATAAGTTTTATACTTACCTTCTTTGGTTACAGTTTGTTTTTCGCAAAGAACTTTAATGTTATTTAACTGTTGATTTAAAACTTCACGAGTTAATGATTCAAAACGTTCTTCAACTTCTTCAACGTTATTAAATTCACGTGAATTTACATAGTTGTCGGTTGTACCTTTAATTACGGTTTGAATTAAACCGGCTAAGTCAGCTTTAGCATTGCTCATTGCTTTTTTACGAGCAGTAATCTGATCTGTACTTTCACCGATTGAGTTAGCGCGGAAGTTTCCTTTGTCACTTCTGTATTGATCGCCTGAACAAAATACTTCAATTTCGGTTTCATTTTTAACATTTGAAACTTCTTTTGATTTGCAACTAGTAAATATGCTGCTTATTACAACAGCTCCAGCTAATAATAAACCAAATGGTTTGTAAACATTGTTTTTCATAGGTTTCGATTTTGATTTAATGAATAATTGAATATTTATTTTATAAATTAAGATATCTGCTTATTTTATTTTGTTGTTGATTATTAGATCAATTTATTGAATTGTATTTATGTAATACATGTAAAAATAATTAATTCTTTTATACAATTCCACGAATCAGGTTTTTAAATTGCAATTCAAAAATGCGAATTCATCACTTTTTTTACCATATCAAATATCTTGCCATTTTCAAAACCTCTTGAAAGTCCAAATCGAACAAGTTTTGATTTAATCACCAGTTCATCCTGTCCTTTAAGCGCATTTAATTTTTTTATTAATTCTTTTTCAAGCGATTTTTCTTGTTGTGTTTCATTTATTTCTTTAAGTGCAAGTTGTATATTCTGATCGTTAATTCTTCTCTGTTTTAATGCAAATTCAATTTTATGTTTCCCCCATCTATAAATTGTAGATTTATCTTTTACAAAAGCAATTGCAAACCTTAAATCATCAATAAAATTATCTTTTTTAAGAGATAGAATTATTTCATTACTTTCCAAATCATTTAATCCCCATTTGTAAAGCGACGTTCTAATATCAAATTCACATTTTTCTTGTTTTGCACAAGTTTTTTGTGTTTTTTTCAGAGCATCTGCTTTTGTTATTTTTTTTTGATAGCTCATTTTAGCTCAATTCATTATGCATTTAATCAATCGATCTTTTCCATTAATATCTTTCTTGATTTGGATTTCATGAAATTCAAATTTTTCAAGCATTTCTGCAATATCTTTTCCAAATTGTTCATTTATTTCAAAATAGATTTTCCCGTTTTTATTTAAATGAGTTAATGCAAACTGCGCAATATTCCTGTAAAAAAGCAACGGGTCATTATCAGGAACAAATAATGCCTTATGAGGTTCAAAATCGAGAACATTTTTATGCATTAGTTCTTTTTCCTTCTCTGTAACATAAGGAGGATTACTAATAATAATATCGAACTTTTCTTCAAATTGATCATTATTACTCAATATATCAAGATAAATAACTTGTAAATCAACATTATTTAACTTGCTGTTTTCTCTAGTTAAAGAAAGTGCATCTTCAGATATATCTGCAGCAAATACTTTTGAACCAATTAAATTTTTTGCAAGTGAAATAGATATGCAACCACTACCGGAACCAATATCGAGAATTCTATAAGAGCCATCTTTATGATCGGAGAGTACCCATTGAACAAGTTCTTCAGTCTCTGGGCGAGGAATTAGAACTCCTGGATGAATTTTAAAATTTAAATTATAAAACTCAGTTACACCAAGTATGTATTGAATAGGTTTAAATTTTTTTAATTCAGATACAATATGATTAATTTCGTTAATCCCATTTGTTGGTAAAATGGTATCTTGTTTAAGAAATAAATCTGTTTTAGAATAATTAAATAAATGATTAAAGATGAGATATATAAAACTATTTATTTCTGATAAAGGATAAAACCCATTTAATTCGGATTTTAAATACAAAATTGTTTTCTTTATGCTAAAATCTGGACTCATTTCCCAAATGTAAAAAAAATAATGAACGATTGTATGTCGCACGAAAAATATATGCAAAGATGCATAGAGTTAGCAAAAAATGGTTTCGGGAATACATCACCAAACCCTATGGTTGGTTCCGTTATAATAAATAACAATAAAATTATTGGAGAAGGATATCACCGAAAATATGGTGAAGCACATGCTGAAGTAAATGCAATTCAGTCAGTAGTTAATAAAGAGCTTTTAAAACAATCCACAATCTATGTAAATTTAGAGCCATGTGCTCATTTTGGCAAAACACCTCCGTGTGCTAACTTAATTGCTAGTATGGGAATACCAAATGTTGTTATTGGAACAATTGATTCAGTAGCACATGCTTCCGGAAAAGGAATAGAGATTCTCAAAAATGCCGGATGTAATGTAATTACAGGTGTATTAGAAAAAGAATCGAGGGAATTAAATAAGCGATTTTTTACATTTCATGAAAAAAAGAGACCCTATATTATATTAAAATGGGCAGAAACATCCGATGGATATATTGATATCCAGAAAATGAAAAAGACAAATATTGAACCGACATGGATTACTAATAATCTATCAAAAGCAATAGTTCATAAGTGGCGAGGTGAAGAAGATGCTATTTTGGTTGGAACAAATACCATAATCAGCGATAATCCAAATCTTACAACAAGATGCTGGGAAGGAAAAAACCCTGTTCGTATTGTTCTTGATCGTGAACTAAAATTAGAATCAACAAGCCATGTTTTTAATAGCGAAGCTGAAACAATTGTTATTGCTGATAAAAAATTTAAAAATAAAATAGATGAAATACAGTTGAAAAATGTTGGTATTGAATTTGTAGATTTTTCATTTGATTTTACAAATCAACTATTTGCAGCATTAATTAAAAGAAATATTCAATCTGTAATTATTGAAGGCGGAGCCAAAGTTTTGAATTATTTTATAAATCAAGTATTGTGGGATGAAGCAAGGGTATTTATAGGTGAGAAACAATTTGGATTAGGAGTTAAAGCTCCAGTATTAGAAAAAAGAATATTTTTGGAGGAGAAATTTGGTAATAGTAAGCTGTTATTAATTAAAAATTTTCATTACATTTAAGCATTATAATGAAACGAATTGATAAAAAATTTCGTAAAATTAAAAGCTTTATTAAATTTGATTAAAATTAATTTAAAAATATAAACCTAAAGAATAATATCTAAAAGTTAAATAATATGAGAAATATGAAATTTAAACGAATGTTAATCTTTACTCCATTGTTATTGGTTTTGTTTTCACTTGTTGAATGTAGTCCAAAACTTTATAATACAGGTAAAGATTTTGCAGCAGCAGGTAATTATCAAGATGCAATTACTCAGTATACACAACAAATTGCTGAAAAACCTGAATTTACAGATGCTTATATCGCAAGAGCGGAAGCTTATGAAAAAATGGGTAACCTTACTGAAGCTGCAGGGGACTATAAAAGAGCAACATCTTTTGATGAAAAAAATGCTTCCTATTTTTACAACTCAGGAAGATTGTATTTCGAGTTAAAAGATTATAATGAAGCAATATCTATGCTTTCAAAAGCAACTACGTTAGATAAAAAACATATAAAAGCATTTAAACTAAAAAGAGATTCTTATATTGAATTAAAAGAATTTGATAAAGCTCTTAAAGAAAGTGATGCAATTCTTGCTTTGGAACAAGAAGCTAAAAATTTTTACTGGCATGGTTATATCAATGATAAATTAGGAAATTACAATGTTTCTGAAACATTCTTTAAAAAGTCGATAGAAAAATCTCCATCAACTTTAGAAGCATATATTTCTCTTGCTGATGTTCTTTTAAAATCAAAAAAATTAGACGAATCACTTTCAACATGTAATAAGGCACTTTCTATTGATGATAAAAACAAAGAAGCACTTTGGATTCGTAGTAAAGTATATCGCGAAAAAATTGACTATACAAAAGCTATTGACGATTTATCAAAAATTATAATTTTCTCACCGTCAGATGATAATGCTTATTATACACGTGGATTATATTCTCAGGAGTTTAATAAACATCAAGATGCAATTAACGATTTTAGTAAAGTAATCTCTCTTAATTCAAAAAATGCACTTGCATATTTTAACAGAGCTAAATCTTTTGAAGAAATAACACAATACGCAAAAGCTGTAGCAGACTATAAAGTTTATTTGTCTTTATCTGACAGTAAAGATGCTGATGCCCAATCAAGATTAGAGTTGGCAAATAAAAGATTGTTTGAATTAAACAGAGAATCAAATAAACCAGCTCTTGAGTTTATTCAGCCTATACAACTAGAAGCAACAAAAATAAATGTAATACAAAATGCTACTACTGCAACTTTTAAAGGTGTAATAAAAGATGAAAGTTCAATTCAGTATGCAAAAATTGAAGGAGTAGATGTTAAATTTATCGAAGGCTCAGCAAATAATGAATTTGAAGTTATTGTAGATGTTACCGGTAAAGAAGCTATTTCAGTTGCGGTGGCTGATATATACAACAATGTATTGGCCTCTACTTTAATTATAAATAGAACTGAAATTAATGCTCCACAAATTTCATTAATTGCTCCTTTCGCTTCTACATCTGGAGAAGTTTACCTTGCAGTAGATAATAGGAAGTTATATGTTGAAGGACGTATATCTGATGAAAATTTAATTAAAAGTATATCTGTTGAAGATATGAATGCAAGTTATGCTGTTGAAACTAAAAACCCAGAATTCTTTGCAACTATTGATATTGCAAATAAAAATAAATTTGTAGTTAAAGCAGAAGATATTTATGGCAATATAACTACTCAGGAATTTAAAATTAACCGAGAAGCATTCGATATTTCTCAGGATAATCCGATGGGCAAAACATGGGTAATATTTATTGAAAACTCATCGTATGAAACATTTGCAAGTCTTGATGGACCAGTAAAAGATGTCAGCATGATGAAAGCTGCATTAGCAAATTATAAAGTGCATAATATTGTTCACAAAAAAGACATGACAAAAGAACAAATGGAAAAGTTCTTTTCAATTGAACTTCGTGATTTAGTTAGAAGCAATCAGGTAAATTCTCTATTAGTTTGGTATGCTGGCCATGGAAAATCTGTTAACGAAACTGGATATTGGGTTCCAATTGATGCAAAACGAGATGATGAATTCACCTATTTCAATATTAATACTTTGAAAGCAGCATTACAATCATATTCACAATTTGTTACACATACTCTGGTTATTACCGATGCATGTGAGTCTGGACCTACATTTTATCAAGCTATGCGTTCAGGCTTAAAAGAAAGAGATTGTGGTGATTGGGAAGCTACTAAATTTAAATCATCACAAGTGCTATCATCTGCAGGTTACGAATTAGCTGTTGATAATTCTCAATTTACCAAAACATTTGCAAATTCATTAATGAATAACCCTAATGCATGTTTACCTATTGAGAATATTGTTTCAAAAGTAACTGTAGCAGTTGCTAAAAGTGGAAGTCAAAAACCTCAGTTTGGTAAAATTGATGGACTAGTTGATGAAGGAGGTACTTTCTTCTTTATTACAAAAGATAAATAAATTGTAAACTATGGATCCTATTCATAATCAGGAAATAATAAAAGTTATTCGCTTATTTAAGCGAATAACTTTTTTTTATGCAGTCTTCATTCTTTTCACAAGTAGTGTAAAGGGTCAAACGTATTATTTCGACTATTATAGTGTTAAAGAAGGATTAGCACAATCAAAAGTTTATAGTGTAATTCAAGAAAATCAAGGATATTTATGGATTGGGACAGAAAGTGGAGTCTCGAAATTCGATGGAGTTACGTTTATAAATTATACCACAGAAGATGGTCTTGCCGAAGGAGGTGTAAAAACTCTTTTTAAAGATTCAAATGGCTCAATTTGGATGGGTCATAAATCAGGAGGTATATCTGTTTTTATAAATGGAGAAATAAGTATTCATCCTATTAGTTCAATTATTAAAGGAGATATTACAAGTTTTATTGAAGATAATGAAAAACAGTTGTGGGTAACAACATATGGAGATGGGCTAATAAGAATTGATAATCCATACGAATTAGATGCATCTAAACTTACATATGAGCAATATAAAGGCAAGCGATTGAGTGACAGGGTAGTAACAAGCACTAAAGCATTTGGCGATACTCTTTTCTTTGTAACTGATTTAGGTATAAAAAAATTCAATAAATCAGAGAACTCATTTTCCAACTATTTGCCCAAAGGCCTTACATCCTATTTCCCAACAACTATGATGCATCAGGATAGAAAAGGTGATATCTGGTTTGGAACATTTCATGGTGGATTGTATAGGTATATTTTAAAAGAAAATAAATTTGTTATTTATGATTCGCGTGATGGATTGGCTAATAATTGGATAAGCACAATTATTGAAGATAGTAATGGAAATATTTGGGTCGGAACATGGGGAGGAGGAGTTACAAAATTTTCAGGAGATTCTTACAAAACATATAACAATATTAATGGTTTGATAGATCCAAAGATTTATTGTATTAATGAAGATGTTGAAGGGAATATACTTATTGGAACAAATGAACATGGACTTGCTGTATTTAAAGGAGAAAAATTTATTACATATAGTACTGCTGATGGATTAGCCGACCAGCAAATATGGTCCGTTATCGAAGATAAATATAAAAACTTTTGGTTTGGAACTAATAAAGGCATTAGTGTTTATAATCCAACAGCAAAAGAACCAAGTAAAAAATTTACATATTACAATCAAGAAAAGAATTCAGTAGGAAATCAGATTCGGTTTTTAAAAAATGACAGAGACGGAAATCTTTGGGTTGGAACAAATGATAACGGGTTAAATATGTATGATTTCTCAACAGGAAGATTTATATATAACATGGTTGTTAATAGGTATATAAACAGTTTAATTGTTACAGCGTTGGATATTGACAGGCAAAATCAATTGTGGGTTGGAACAATTGATGGCCTGGTTTATTATGATATTAATAATGATAAAAGTACAATTCTTACCCAGATTAATGGATTAAGTGGGAATGAAATTTCATCGATTTATGTTGATTCTAAAGATAAAGTATGGGTTGGAGTAGTTAATAAAGGTTTAAATTTTATACAGGATACTTTAATTAAACAAGTTGATATTGAAGGTTTGCTTACTCCTGAATGTATGGTTGAAGATAAAGATGGAAATATATGGATTGGAACTAATAATAAAGGAATTTTTGTTTATAATGGGAACCAAGTAATTAGAACCATAACTCAGAACGATGGTTTACTCTCAAATTTAATTACTCAACTAAATATCGATATTGAAAATAATATATATGTAGGAACCAGTCAGGGATTAAATAAGATTGATAACAAAGGGAATATTCATACTTATACTGAAAAGAGTGGGTTTACAGGAATTGAAGCCAAAAAAAATGCAACATACAGAGATAATGATGGAAATTTATGGTTTGGTACTGTAAAAGGAGTAGTAAAATATCAACCCAAAATGGAAATTGATGTACCAAAAGAACCACTAACGCATATTTCAAAGCTTCGGGTAAATTTAAAAGATCGAATAATGAAATCCGATCAGAAGTTCAATTATCGTGAAAATTCAATAATATTTGATTACAATAGTATATGTTTGACTAATCCTGATGCAGTAAAATATCAGATTATGCTTGATCCTGCAGATCATGAATGGAGACCTGTTACTGATCAAACAATGGTAAACTACTCTTCTTTAGCTCCCGATAAATATACTTTTAAAGTAAAGGCGATGAATAGTTCGGGAGTATGGAATACAGAACCTGTAACTTATACATTTACAATTTCACCTCCATTTTACAAATCATGGTGGTTTATTTCAGCAATAATAATTTTGGGATCTATAGGAATAATTTCTTATATAAAAGTTCGTGAAAAAAACCTTATAAAAGAGAAAAGGATTCTTGAAGAAAAAGTGGCTGAGAGAACTGCTGAAGTTGTCCAAAAAAGTATTGAGATAGAGAAAAAAAATAAAGATATTACAGATAGTATTAAATACGCTAAAAGAATACAAACAGCCGTACTACCGCCCGAAATACCTTTTGAAAACACATTCGTTTTGTATAGGCCAAAAGATATTGTGAGTGGTGATTTTTATTGGTTGGAAACAGTTGGAAATAAGGAAATGATTGCCGCAGTTGATTGTACCGGACATGGTGTTCCTGGCGCTTTCCTTGCAATTCTTGGACATAGTATGCTTACTAAAATAGTTCGTGAATATGGAATTCTTCAACCTGCAGAAATATTAGACAGGCTTGATGTTGAGATTATCAGCGCTCTTCACCAAAAGGATGTTACTGGTGAACGTATTGTAAATGATGGAATGGATTTGGCTATTATGTGTTATAATAAAGACACACAAATACTTGAATATGCAGGAGCATATAATCCATTATTCCATATCAGGAATGGGGAACTTGAAGAAATTAAAGCCGATCGATTTCCTATTGGTATGACGAATATTCTAGAAAACAAAAAATTTACAAACCATGAAATAAAAATTGAAAAAGGAGATGCTTTTTATATTTTCTCTGATGGATATGCAGATCAATTTGGTGGCGATGATGGTCGTAAATTGAGAAAAAAGAATATGAAAGATCTAATAGTTAGTTATCAAAATATTCCAATGAAAGAACAAAGCAAAGAACTTGAAAACTACATTGTGAATTGGATGGCTAATTACGAACAGGTTGATGATATTGTTGTAATTGGAAGAGGATTTTAAACCCTTAGAATAAATTAATTTATTGACCTTCAGTATCATATATTGAAGGTCATTTTTTTATTTTGGTTATACTGCAGCAATATTTATAGCAGATTCGTCCCATTTTGGTGAAGTATTTATTGCTGAAATTATTTCTTCAGGAGTATCAACAGAAATCCACATTTTACGATGTTCTTCGCGCATAAATTTTTCTTCGATCATTTTATCTAGAAGTATAAACAAACTGTTGTAAAATCCATCAGTATTAACAAATACAAGAGGTTTTGTGAATTTACCCAATCGTTTTAAGGTAATAACCTCAAAAGTTTCCTCCAAAGTACCGGAACCTCCGGGTAAAATTACAATTGCATCAACTCCTTCAATTAGTCCTTTTTTGCGTTCATGCATATCTTTAACAACAATGAGTTCAGAAACTTTTTTGTGTCCCCATTCAACATCCATCATAAATCCAGGAATTATTCCAATAATTTTTCCATTATTTTCTATAACAGTATCAGCCAGTTTGCCCATTAAGCCTACAGCACCACCACCATAAACTGTTGTAATATTATTTTCTACAAGAACATTTGCTGTTCTTTCTGCTACTTCAAAATATTTCTGATTAACTTTATGACTAGATGCGCAAAACACACAAACTTTTAAAATCATATCTTGTTTTTTAAACGATAAAGGTATAAAAAGAACAAATACAAAAAAGCCTTTCTCCGTTTGAAGAAAGGCTTTTAAAAAATATAGTAGTAATTATAATTTATTCACTAATAAAGTTAAGCTTGATTTTAAGTTCGAAGCTTTATTTTTATGAATAACATTCTTTTTTGCTAATTTGTCTAGCATTGCAGTTACTTTTGGCAACATTTCTGTAGCTTCAGCTTTTTCAGTAGTAGCGCGTAATTTTTTAATCATATTACGAGTTGTTCTTGCATAATATTTATTATGTAAAGTTACAATTTCGCTATGTCTCACTCTTTTTTCTGCCGACTTATGGTTTGCCATAATTCTTTTCTCCTTAATTCATTTTAAATTTTGTAGTCCGTAGGGGAATCGAACCCCTGTTACCAGGATGAAAACCTGACGTCCTAACCCCTAGACGAACGGACCAAATTCAAGTTCGAAACTTGGTGGTGCAAAAGTAAATGATTTTTTATTTCCTGCAAATATTTTTAGAAAATTTATTTAAAAAAAGCACAATTATTTTCTTTTTTAACAAATTCGTAATAAAAACAAACATTAACGATTTGAAAATTATTGATTTATTAACTTTTTAGAAAAATCTATTAAGTTGATTCCTGAAAAACTTCCACTACTCATTAATAATATGTTCTTATTTTTAAGATTTAAACTTTCAATAAATTGAATCAAATCTTTTTGTTCTGTAAAAACAATCAGTTTAGAATTGCCAAACGATTCACTAACTTGTTTTTTACTTATTGGGGCAAGCTTTTTATGTGCTATTACTTCCGGATTGTAGTAAACAACCGGAATGTCTGCAAGATCCATTGTTCCATTATATTCTTTTAAAAAATTTGCATTTAAACTACTGAAAGTATGTAATTCCATAACTGCAACAAGCTCTTTATTTGCAAACTGATTTTTTACTGCATTTACTGTTGCCTTAAGTTTTGATGGTGAATGAGCAAAATCTCTGAAAATCTTTGTATCTGAGTTCTCATTTAATAATTCCAAACGTTTTGAAGCCCCTTTAAAATGCGATATAGCTTCATAAAATTCATCATTACTTATATTTAATTTATTGCAAACCAGCTTAGCACCACTTATATTTTGAAGATTATGTTCTCCAAAAATTTCGAGGGGAATTTCTGAATTCTTATAAATTAAAAATGTTTTATCCTTTTTCTGAGTATATGGGTGAACATCATAAGCTGTTTTTTTAATTTTATTATTTGATTTATCAACAATAACATTTAAAACCGGATCATTTTTATAATAAAAAAGTTCTCCATTTTTTTCAATTTGCTCAATAAATAAACTGAATTGTTCTTTGTAATTCTCAAATGTTGGAAAAACATTCATATGATCCCATGCTATACCACTAATTAAAGCAATATTTGGTTTATATAAATGAAATTTTGGTCTGAGATCAAGAGTTGATGATAAATATTCATCACCTTCAAATATTGCTACCGGAGCCGATTCTGAAAGACTTACCATGGTTTCAAATCCTTCAATCTGAGCACCTACCATGAAATCAAAATTTTTGTTGTGATAATTTAAAACATGCATAATCATTGATGTAATAGTTGTTTTACCATGACTACCACCAATTACTACACGAGTTTTGTTTTTAGTTTGTTCATACAAATATTCAGGATATGAATAAATCTTCAGATTTAATTCTCGGGCACGAATCAACTCAGGATTATCATCACGGGCATGCATACCTAAAATAATTGCATCAAGTTTAGAATTAATTTTCTTCTTATCCCAACCTATTTCTATAGGTAATAATCCATGCTTTGCAAGATTGGTTCTTGATGGTTCGAAAATTTCATCATCCGATCCGGTAACCTGATATCCTTTTTTGTGTAAGGTAATGGCGAGATTATGCATTGCGCTTCCACCAATAGCTATAAAATGAACATTCATTATATTATATTTGTAATAGTAATTTTGCTGTGAAGATACTAATTTTAGTAAATAATTATATCGCTTCATTCGTTAGTATTTACTTTAAACCATTTAAATATGAAACTATTTCCAATACATATAACAAATTTTAAAATTGATGGAGGGGCTATGTTTGGTGTAGTACCTAAAGTTATGTGGCAAGTTAAATATCATGCTGATGAGAATAACCTTTGTAACTGGGCTTTAAGATCTTTATTAATTGATACCGGAAGCAGAGTAATATTAATTGATAATGGTTATGGTGATAAACAGGATGAAAAATATTTCAAACATGTTTATTTAAATGGTGGCGATGGTTTGGACGGTGCATTAAAAAAACACGGATATTCTTTTAATGATGTAACAGATGTAATTTTAACTCATTTACATGCTGATCATTGCGGAGGGGGAGTAAAATATAATTCTGATAAAACAGGTTATGAATTAACATTTAAAAATGCAAAATATTGGGTTAGCAAACCACATTGGGATTGGGCTATGAATCCAAATAAGCAGGAAGGTGCAGCTTTTCTGAAGGAAAACCTTATACCCATGCAGGAAAGCGGAAAACTTAAGTTTATTGAAAAAAATACTGAACTGTATCCTGATATTAATCTTCGTTTATACAATGGTCATACCGTAGGACAAATAATTCCATTTATAAATACAGGTAGTAAAACTTATGTTTTTGTTGCAGATCTTATTCCATCTACTGCACATATTCCTTTGGTTTGGAACATGGCTTACGATGTTCATCCTATGGTTACACTAAAAGAAAAAGAAGATTTTTTAAATGAAGCGGCAGATAATAATTATACTCTTATTTTTCAGCACGATTTGTATAATGAATGTTGTACAGTTCATAAAACTGAAAAAGGGGTAAGAGTTAAAGAAACATTTCCTTTGATTTAAGAAATTAAATATTTTTAAAATGATACGTTCAAAATCACAAAGAAGAGTTTATAAATTTGTACACACACAAGATACATCAATACAAACAAATATTTATGGACGGATTTTTGAAACGGAATGGTTAAAAGTTGAATCCAATGGAATTATAACTGTTAAAGGATCGAATAATAGAGGATATGCATGGGATGGATGTTCTCCAAAATTTAATATATTACAGTTTACATGTGGTACTCCCGACGGGATGCTTGTGTATGAAACATGTTTTCCTATAACCTATTATGCATCAATGTTTCACGATGCAATATATCAGTATAAAAAAGAAATAGATATTACTCGAAAAGAAACCGACAATCTATTTAAAGAGAACCTTAAAAAAGCTGACTTTATGTGGTGGTGGCTTTATTATTTTGCGGTTTGGGCTTTTGGATGGATTAGAGGAAAATGGAAAGTAAAATAAATTGTAATAATAATAAAAATGATCATGCATAAACTTACAGATAGTACAATTGATAAGCTGGTTATTCATAAAGTTGGAAAAAAAAATCAGGATGAAAATATCCGGTTTTCAAAAAACCTGATTAAACTGAATGATGATTTAAAAGATTTATTAGTTCGATATTTTCTTACTCCTTTTAAATCGGAAGAGTATTTTAATTTTTACCACGATTCGGATTTAAATCTGAACGAAGTATATCATTATGTTACAAAAATATTTTCTGAACCCGATTCATTCATTGAACAGTCTCGTAATCTTGCAAAACATTTGTACGAAAATTCAACTCATCCGAATATAAATGGGGGTGAGTTTTATGTTGTGTACTTTAAACAATGCGAGTTTAACTATGAAATGGTTGATGCAATAGGATTATTTAAGTCGGAAACAAGAGATACTTTTTTAAGAGTTTATTCAAATGATGAAAATTTTATTGTTGAAAGTGAACAAGGTATTGATATTAAGAAACTCGATAAAGGCTGTTTAATTATGAATGTTGAAAATGAGAAAGGTTATATAGTTTCATCGGTTGATAAATTAAGCAAGGGTGAAGATGCCCGATATTGGATTGATGATTTTTTAAAAATCAAACAGCGCGAAGATGATTACTTTAAAACAGGTCAGGTAATTAAAATGTATAAAGAATTTGTTGTAAATAAATTATCGGATGAATTTCAGGTTACTAAAGCAGATCAGGCTGATATGTTAAATAAAACTAAGAAATTCTTTAAGGAAAATGATAATTTCGAGATGGAAGCTTTTGCAGGTAAAGTATTTGAACAACCTGAAATTATTGATACCTTTAATAAATTCAGGGTTGATTATGAAAACGAAAACGATCTCGAATTACCTTCCGAGTTCGAAATATCAGGAAATGCATTTAAGAAACAATCAAAATCGTTAAAAAGTGTAATTAAGTTAGATAAGAATTTCCATATTTATGTGCATGGGAATAGAGATTTTATTGTAAAAGGATTCGATGAAAAAACAGGATTGAAGTTTTACCAGGTATTTTTTAAACAAGAAAATTAATTTTATTTAATTCAATATTAAGTATGAAAATAAGAAAGAAAGGATATTGGTGGCTCTTAACACTTACGATATTTTTTACAGTATTAGCAATAACAACAATTTTACCTGTAGAAACTGCTAGTAAAGTTAGTATGTTGGGCTACAAAGCACATTGTACATTTACTCCAATAAGTACAATTCTTTGTATTTTACCGGCAGGTTTTGTGTGTTTTATTCGTAAAAGGTTTTTTGTAAGCTATAAATAAAACTATTGAATTTGAACCAATTCAAAAGGGATTTCAATAGCGGATTTAAACTCTTCTCCTTTTTCTTCAATAAAGGTATCGTCGGCATTGAAATACCACGATATATTGATTTTTTTTCCGGTTTGTAAAACTTTTTGAAGAGTGAATAATATTTCGTAAATAAATTTCCCTGAAAGAGAATTAAAATAATCAAGCCTAAAAATTAAATGGGTTTGTTCATTTGGATTCAAAGTATAAACTTCGAGCCATTGAATAAGTGGAATAAAAAATTTTGATGATTCTTCAGGAAAAGAGTTTCCAGTTATTTCAAAAATGTTTTTGTGAGGATTAAAATCAATTTTGGGTTTATCTTCAGAACCTTCACAAAAATATCTCTCAAACATAACTACAAATTATTATACGACAATATGAATAGTGAAAAATGATTTATCGTTATCAATTTTCTCAAAATTAAATACAAGGGGTTCAGATGTTCTTCTAGCAATATCTATCAATCCAATTCCTGCACCTCTTTTCTCAGGATCGTATCTTTCTTTAAGTTTAGAAAAATAGAATTCCTTAAGATTTTCAATACTTAACTTATTTAAATCCTGAAGATGGTTTTTAAGTTCTTCTACTTTATTGTTTTCAATAAAATTACCTGCATTTATTATATAAGTTGATTCTGATTTTCCAAGCAGAATAATTCCCTCACTCATTTTTTGATTTTTAAAACCATGTTTGCTGATATTTTGCAATAATTCAACAATAATATGAAACACTTTTTTCTTTGATGACGAGCTTTTGAAAACACTTTTTAGATTGTTATCTACAATTTTCAAAACAGGCAAAATTGATTCCTGTGCAAAATCCCCTTTCTGAACTACAAGAATATTTTCTTCTTTCATTTTTTTATGAAATATAATCGCATCAGAAATTGGAGCATGTGTTGTATGTGATTCCTTAATTGAATCTTCTGATTGTAATAATATTTGATTATAAAAATACGACATGTATTTGTCAAAATCTTCGAAGGTATATTGTAATTTCTGGCCTGATTTACGTGCCATTTCAATTAGCCCTAAACCAGCTCCACCTTTTCCTGATATTTCATGATGTTCGAGTACATGCAAATAAAGATCTCGTAGTTCATCTTTATTGAGGCTATTTACAACTTTTAACTGATCTTCGATTTTGCGAATATTTTTTTTAACAACTAAATTCCCGGATGCAATACAATAAATATCATCCCAATTTCGAGTAAGAAAAAAACTGTTATTTTTATTTTTTTCAAGGTCGTTAATCATTTCCCCATGTCGAATAATGTTCTGAAAACATTCAGCCATAAGAAATGAAGCCTTCTTTTTCATTTTTGAAAGACCTTCAACATTATTAATATTATAATCGCTAAGCTCTATTAGCTTATTGGTTATTTCGTCGCTAATAACGCCATTATATAATAAACATAAATTATCGGTTTTTATCCTATCATAAAACCAGTAGGTAGTATTGATATCCATATATTTTGGCTTATCCAGACATGAAATATAAATATAGCATAAAATTAATTAAAAGAGCTAATATTTTAATAAAAAAGTTTACAGAGGATTGTTTGATCTTTTTTAAATTTATAAGCTGGGAAAATTTAAAGTATATTTACAGTACATAAAAAACGACTATGAAAGCTGCAATTATTCGAAAGTTCGGTTCTCCCGATGTATTTGAAATTACAGATGTACTTATTCCTAAACCTAACAAAAATCAATTGTTAGTAAGGGTTTTTGCATCAGGAATTAATCCTATCGATTGGAAACAAAGAAAAGGAAATCACAGATTTATACTGGGTTCTCCATTTCCAATAATTTTAGGATATGATGTTTGTGCCGAAGTTGTAGAAATAGGTTTAAATATATCGAAATTTAAAACCGGAGATATTGTTTTTGGAGTACTAAACAATAAATATGGTGGAGCACTTGCCGAATATGCTTTAGGTACAGAAGAATGTTTTGCCTTAGCACCCAGAAATATTCGTTTTGATCAAGCAGCAGCTTTCCCTATGGTTTCTATAACTGTCTTGCAAGCTCTCCGCGATAAAGCTAATCTTAAAGAAGGACAAACAATTTTAATTAATGGGGCATCAGGAGGAGTTGGGCATATTGCAATTCAGATGGCTAAAATATTTAGAGCAAAAGTTATAGCAGTTTCTAGTAATAGAAATCAGTCATTTGTTGAAAGTTTTGAACCAAATCAATTTATAGATTATACAAAAACCGATTTGCTTAAATTAAAAGACAAAGTAGATGTATTTTTTGATGTTGCAGGAACTTATTCTTTTTTAAAATGTAAACATTTATTAAATGATGGTGGAGTTTATATAAATACATTGCCTCGACTTAAAATATTAGTACATAAGTTATTTCAGATATTTTCAAGAGGGAAAAAAGTAAAAACTTTATTAATGAAACATAGCAATTCAGACTTAGAGCAAATTAGTAGTTGGATTTCTCAAGGAAAGCTTAGGGTTGAGATTGATGAAACATTTAATTTAAATAACATATCGGCAGCTCACGATTATGCTCAAAAAGGACATAATAAAGGTAAAAATGTAGTTATTATTAATTAACTGATGATATGTCTACAAATTCAGAAATCTTTTTAAACGATTTCAATCAATTTGAAAAGTTTTTACAGGAGAAGTACAATAACAGTAATTATATGTCATACAGAGATATGATTCGAAATGCATCGTACAACAATGGTATTATTAAGCGATTTAAAAGAGAATTATACTTGTTCGGCGATTTACGTAATGTTCTTGTACATAATACCCGCATAAATGGTAAAATTATTGCAGAACCAATTGATGAGGTAATGGAGAAGTTTGAAACTATTGTAAAAGAAATTCAATATCCTGAGAAAGTAACAAAATTTAAAAAACTGGTTCATCAATGTTCTTCTGATGACAAACTATCTAAAGCTCTTAATTTTATTAATGATTTCAAAATATCACAAGTGCCAATAGTTCAGGATGGTAAAATTGTTGATGTATTAAACGGAAATCATATTGCAAGCTGGCTTGCAAAAAAAGAAAATGTAGTACCATCACAGGTTAATATTAAAGATGTATTAGTAAATGCTGATCGAAGCAAAAATTTCGCAATTATATCTGAAACGATATCAATATATGATGCTGCTGAGATGTATAAAAAATCATTTCAACAACCGCCTGTTAATTGGTACTTTGATGCAATTATAATTACTCCAAACGGTAAAAATAGTGAGCAAATGACTGGTATAATAGTATTAAAAGATATTGCAAGCTATATGCATATTGATTAAGTAATTCAATAAAAAAGCTTTCTGAATGGTTTCAGAAAGCTTTTTTAATTTTTTTTATCTGATATTAATTATTTGTAGAATCTTTAATTTCTTTTTTTACTTTTTTAATTTCTTTTGTAAACTCTTTTAAAGCTTTTCCAGCAGCACGACCAATGTCCTCAGCATTTTCTTCGATTAAAACGTCTATTTCACCTTCAAGTTCGTCCATTGTTTTTTCAAGGCTATCCATTTCACTTTCAGAGAATTCATCTTCAAGGCCTTTTTGAAGTTCTTTGCTGAATGCTTCAATTTTATCAGTTTTATGTCCAAATGAATTGAGTCTTATTCCAACATAAATCTGAGATAATGAAATAAATAATGCAACAATTGAAATAATTAAACCTGCGATAATTAAGCCTCTTAAATTGTCAGCTTTAACAGTTTTTGAAACAGCTATGGATGTAAAAATAATAGCCAATATTGCAGGTACAATTGCCCCAATACCTATTACTGGAATAAAAGCAGTTAAAATTGCAATTAATGCCAGAACAAAACCGGCAATACCTAGTCCCTGACTAACTCTTGGTGTTTTAATTTCTTCCATAATTCGTAAATTTTTAATCGGGTTTTAGTATATAGACGTAAAGTATTTAAAAATGCTGCATGTGATTATTTCTTCAATAATATCTCTTGAATATCTTTTTCAAGACTAAAAACAGGAGATTCAATAATACGACCAATTTCTGTTCCTTGTTTATAAAAGATGATTGTTGGAACAAGCTCTATAGTCAATTTATATACAGGAGTATTTTCTGCTTCTTTTGTTCTGTTTACTGCAATTATTGTCAAATCATCAAACATGTAATTTAGATGCTCTAAAATTTTATAAAATCGTGGAAATTCTCTTCTACTATCGCTACACCAAGTACCTAGTACAATTGTAATTTCTAGCGAATCCAGGGCTTCCTGATTGATTAAACTTAGGGTTTCAGTATCAACAATATAATTATCGTATTCTGTTTGAAACCATTCATTAAATGTGCCAGATGTAAACCCTTCAATGTTACAAAAACCATAAAGAATTTCTTGGTTGGCTTTTTCATCAAAAATAACACTATTTAATTCTTGTGAAAAACCATTTAAAAATGCAATAAGTATTAAAATGATTAAAAGAATTTTTTTCATATAATTAAAATATTTTTGTGAGCAATAAATTTAGAATTTATTTACTAATAAAAAAAGTTTAAAAGAAGAAGGTTGACTATTCGTCAACCTTCTTCTTTGTTGTTTTTTTTGGCTTTGGAGTTTCTTTTATTTCAGTTTTAACTTTTGCTTTTGATTCAGCTTTTACTTTTGGTTCTGTTTTAACTGGAGTCTTTGGTTTTACAGATGGAGCCGCAGCTTTTGTTTTTTTTCTTTTCGGACGGCGTACACCGTGTGAACCTATTACGATCTTACCTTTTCTGGTTTTTTTATCTCCTTTACCCATAGTTTTAAGTTTAAAGTATGATTATTATTTTTTAGTCGTAATCAAATTTAATAAGAATAGATGTAACTGTGAAATTAATTCCAATAAAAAAGAATTCCATTAGAATTCAAGCAATTAAAAAAAGGAAGCTGGAGTTTATCTCCAGCTTCCTTTTTTTATTAAAGTAATGTTATTTTACATCAATGCATAAGCGAGTGTAACACCAACCACAACGATTGACACCATACTCATAAGCTTAATAAGAATGTTTAAACTTGGTCCGGAAGTATCTTTAAATGGATCGCCAACAGTATCTCCTGTAACAGCAGCTTTATGAGCATCGGATCCTTTGCCGCCATAGTTGCCTTCTTCAATAAATTTTTTGGCATTATCCCATGCTCCACCTGCATTTGCCATAAAAATTGCAAGGATAAATCCGGTAGCAATACTACCTAAAAGAAGTCCCATAACTCCCGCAACTCCAAACAGAAGACCGGTAACAACAGGAATAGTAATAGCTAATAATGAAGGGAATAGCATTTCTCTTTGTGCTCCTTTAGTTGAAATTTCAACGCAACGTGCGTAATCTGGCTCAGCTTTTCCTTCAAGAATACCTTTAATCTCGCGGAACTGGCGACGAACCTCTTCAACCATTTTTTGAGCAGCACGGCCTACAGCAGTCATTGTTAATCCGCAGAAAAGGAATGCAGCCATAGAACCTAAGAAGGCACCAACAAGAACCCGAGGATTCATAAGGTCTACATGATAATAATGCATAATATCAATAATACTAGCATCATGAATATTTTTTCCTACTACATCTGCAAAAGCTTGAGCTTTTTCTGGTAGTCGAGTTAAACCAACCTTTATTTCTTCAATATAAGCAGCTAACAATGCAAGAGCTGTTAAAGCAGCTGATCCTATTGCAAAACCTTTACCAGTTGCTGCAGTTGTGTTGCCTAATGTATCAAGTGCATCAGTACGTTTACGAACTTCAGGACCTAAATGGCTCATCTCAGCGTTTCCTCCAGCATTATCAGCAATCGGACCATAAGCGTCTGTTGCTAAGGTTATTCCTAATGTAGACAACATGCCTACAGCTGCAATAGCAATACCGTAAAGACCTAAATTGATATTTGCGAATTCAAAATTTGCAGCAAATAGAAAAGCTAAAATTATTGCTGTACTTACAATTAAAACAGGAATTGCAACTGATATCATGCCAATACCAATACCATTAATAATAACTGTAGCAGGTCCGGTTTGAGATGATGATGCGATTCTTTGGGTTGGTTTATAAGCCGATGAAGTATAGTACTCCGTTGATTTACCTATACCAATACCAGCAATTAATCCAATAATCATTGCGCCCCAAATTCCTACATAGTTTGGTAAATCAAGATACCAAAGGATTAAGAATGAAAATATTGCAATAAATACAGAGCTAATATTAACACCACGAGCTAAAGCTGCTAATAATTGTTTTTGGGTAGCACCTTCTTTTGTACGAACCATAAAAATTCCAAGTATAGATAGTATGATACCAACAGCAGCTATTAACATTGGAGCAATAACAGCTCTGAACTGAATTGTTGCAGCTTGTTCTGATGTATAAATAAATCCGGCAGATGTCAAACTTGCTAAAGTAAATCCAGAAGCACCTAATGCAGCAGTTGAAAGGATTGAACCGCAATATGATTCATAAAGGTCAGCTCCCATACCGGCAACATCTCCTACGTTATCACCTACGTTATCGGCAATAGTAGCAGGATTACGAGGATCATCTTCAGGAATACCTGCTTCTACTTTACCTACTAAGTCGGCACCAACATCGGCAGCTTTTGTAAAGATACCGCCACCAACACGAGCAAAAAGAGCTTGTGTTGAAGCACCCATACCAAATGTAAGTGTAGTTGTAGTAATAATAATTAGTTTCATTGATGGATCGCTAGCAATGATAGCATTTGTTGTATTATCAAGAGCACCAATAATATGATTTAATGCAAAAAACCAAATCGATATATCAAGTAATCCTAAACCTACAACAACCAAGCCCATTACTGCTCCTGAACGAAAAGCAATTTTTAGTCCATCATTCAGCGATTTTTGAGCAGCATTTGCAGCACGTGCTGAAGCATAGGTTGCTGTCTTCATTCCAAAGAAACCAGATAGAGCACTAAAAAAACCTCCAGTTATAAAAGCGAAGGGTACCCATGGGTTCTGAATCTTTAAAACATAGGCAAGTAGAATAAAAATCAGGGTTAATATTATAAATACTATCCCAACAACTTTGTATTGTTGTCTTAGATATGCCATTGCTCCGGTTCTAACGTGCAAAGCAATTCTCTTCATAGTATCAGTTCCTTCATCTGCCTTCATCATCTCCTTAAAGAAGTACCAAGCAAAGGACAGCGCTAATACTGAACAAGCAGGAACTAACCAAAAAATACTTTCCATTTTTTTAAATTTTTAAATTAGTAATTATTATTAGTATCAATTTTTCCAATTTTAAAAAAGAGCATAGAGATTAAAAAAATCACTATGCATATATGTTACTTTTTACATATTAAAATCAAAATTAGTTTATTAAATTCTGTTGTACAACACAATTTTTAAATAATTATTCAAGGAATAAACTTTTATAAAAAAATAACCGAAATGTTTTCTATTTTTGCAACGGGTGGAGAATTTTTAAAATGTAAAAGAGTTTTTAAAAACATTCAGTTTCCCCATCCACTTCTATCCAAACTTCTATATTGAATAGCTTCTGCAAGATGATAAGCCTGGATTTTTTCTTTTCCTTCGAGATCGGCAATGGTTCTGGAAACTTTTAAAATGCGGTCGTAAGCTCGTGCTGATAATCCAAGTTTTTCCATCGCTTTTTTAAGGAGAGTTTGTCCAGCAGAATCTATCTCACAAAACTCACGAATTTGCTTCGACGACATTTGCGCATTACAATAAATATTTTCAAAATTTTCAAATCGTTTTGACTGTATTTCCCTTGCAATAATTACTCTTTCACGAATACTTGCACTACTCTCGGCAGGTTTTATTTCTGACAATTTATCGTAAGAAACCGGAACAACTTCAACATGAATATCAATTCTATCAAGCAAAGGGCCTGAGATTTTATTTAAATACCTTTGAATACTCCCGGGAGCGCAAACACATTGTTTTTCAGGATGATTGTAATATCCGCAAGGGCATGGATTCATTGATGAAACGAGCATAAAACTTGCAGGATACTCAACAGTAAATTTTGCACGACTAATGGTAATTACTCTATCTTCAAGAGGCTGTCTCATTACTTCTAAAACTGATCGCTGAAATTCGGGCAGTTCATCTAAAAATAAAACACCATTATGAGCTAATGATATTTCACCAGGTTGAGGATATTGACCTCCACCAACAAGCGCAACATCGGAAATGGTATGATGAGGCGATCGGAATGGACGTTTTGTCATCAGCGACGTTTCTGTATCAATTTTTCCTGCTACAGAATGAATTTTTGTTGTTTCTAATGCTTCGTGTAAAGTTAGCGGTGGTATTATAGTAGGTAGCCGTTTTGAAAGCATTGTTTTTCCTGCTCCCGGAGGACCGATCATAACAATATTATGTCCTCCTGCTGCTGCAATTTCGAGTGCTCGCTTAACATTTTCCTGTCCACGAACATCCGAAAAGTCAATATCGTAATTATTAACATTGTTAAAAAACTCTTCACGTGTATCGATTACAGTTTTTTCTAGTTCGCATTCACCATTAAAGAAATCGATTACCTCTTTAATATTATCAACGCCATAAACATCAATATTATTAACAACAGATGCTTCGCGTGCATTTGCTTTTGGAAGAATAAAACCTTTAAATCCTTCTTTGCGTGCTTGAATAGCTATTGGTAGAACACCTTTAATTTTTTGAACAGTCCCATCGAGCGAAAGTTCGCCCATAATAACAAAATCATTTAAAGTGTCATGTTTTATAAGTTCAGATGCAGCTAAAACTCCGATCGCCAATGGTAAATCGTATGCCGAGCCTTCTTTGCGAATATCGGCAGGAGCCATATTAATAACAATTTTTTTACCCGGGACTTTTAGCCCGTGAGTTCTTAGAGCTGAATCTATACGTTGCTGACTTTCTTTTACTGCACTGTCGGGCAAACCTACAAGATAAAAATTTACTCCCTGGGAAACACTAACTTCTATGGTAATTGTTGTTGCATTAATTCCATGAACAGCGCTTCCGAATGTTTTTACTAACATCCGCTTTCGATTTATTAAATTTTACTTTCGATATATTGTATCAGTGAATGTATAACTTTTATATGTATTTCCTGAACTCTATCAGCGTATTTTGAGTAAGGAGCTCTAATTTCAATATCGCACAATCCTGATAGTTTGCCGCCATCTTTACCTGTAAGGGCGATAACAAATAATCCATTTTCCTTTGCCTTTTCTGCAGCTTTTATAACGTTTTCAGAGTTTCCGCTTGTGCTGATTGCAAGAAGTGTATCTCCTTTTTTACCAATAGATTCAATAAATCTGGAAAAAATAAAATCATATCCGAAATCATTTGCTGTACATGAAATATGTGTAGGATCTGAAATTGAGATTGCCGAAATTGCTTTACGGATTTCTCTGAATCTCCCACTTAATTCTTCGGCAAAATGCATCGCATCTGCCATTGATCCACCATTTCCACAGGAAATAATTTTACAACCTGATTTTATGGACTTTACCAATAAATCTCCGGCAGATTCAATATTTTTAAAATTGTGCTCATTAGAAATAAACTGATTCAAAATTTCAAGAGATTCTAAGAAAGTATTTTTAATGGTAAACATGTATTCTAAATATTTATATTGCTAAGATATATATAATCTTTAAATTATTTAAATCACTTAGATTTGATTTTTTCAAAGTTTTTCTATTAATTACTCAGTATAATTTTCTTTACATTACAATCATTTTATTAATAAAACAATAATTAAAATCAATGAAAATATGATATTTCTGAAACACACTTTTTGAAAAATAAATCATAAAATTGATGATTGATTTGGTTACATTTGTATAAATTTGATTATTGAATAATTTTTTATGAGTAAGATTAAACTAAATGTACTTGGAATTTCTTATAGTCAAA